>JAEEZC010000023.1 GCA_016288465.1 Verrucomicrobiota bacterium
ATATCTCGTCCAGCAGGAAGTCCCGCCTCAGCACCTCTCCCGCGCGGCGGTTCAGCAGGCTGAGAAGCTCGTGCTCGCGGGCTGCGAGCGGATGCTCCTCGCCGTTCGGCAAAAGCACCGCCATCCTCGCCCCGTCGATCCGCGCCGCGCCGACCGCGAACGACTCGCACACGCCCGGACGCGTCTCGGCGGATGCGGGCTTCGCGCGCCGCAGAAGCGCCGCGACGCGAGCGAAGAGCTCCTTCATCGAAAACGGCTTCGTCACGTAGTCGTCGGCGCCCATCCGAAAGCCCGTGAGCTTGTCGGCCTCGCCGCCTCGCGCCGTCAGCATGAGTATCGGCACCGCCGCGTCCCTGTCTCGCACCGCCTTGCACACCTCGAAGCCCGAGACGCCCGGCATCGTCACGTCCAGCATGATGAGGTCCGGCCGCTTCGCCGCGATCTCGCGCAGCGCCTCGTCTCCGTCTGCCGCGACGCGCACGCTGTGTCCTTCGGACCCAAGCGCGACGCACACCCATCTGCGGACGTCCGGGTCGTCCTCGGCGAACAGTATCTCAGCCACGGCGACGCTCCTTCGCGTATTCCAGGACCTCGTCCACTATCACGCCGAGCTTCGCGGCCTCTGCCGCGGCCGACAACGCGCAATCCCTCGCCTTCTCCCCTTCCACTCGCCCGGACGCCACAAGCTCCGAGCAAAGCGAGACGACGGTAAGCGGAGTCTTCAGACGGTGCGAGACGTCAGCTACGTAGTCCAGACGGGCGCGAGCCTCGCGGCGCGCTCGCAGCGCGTCCCGGACCATCAGCGCGACTCCAAGCAGTGCGAACGCCCCGCATCCGAGATACACGGCGGCCTCGCAGGCAAGAAGCCTCCGTCTGCGCGCGGCGCCCGGATTCTCCGCCCCGGCCCATGCAACGCGCACGCTGCGCACTTTGCCTGGCGCGTCGACGAACGCCTCGCCGAAGCATCGTCCGTCCGACGGAAGCGCCTTCCCGACCGGCTCGTTGCGTCCGTCGAAGAAGCCGACGACTATCCCCTCCTCGGCGAAGGCCGCCTCGGTTCCCGGCTCTCGTCCCGCGGCGATGTCGCAGGCTATGTGCGCGGCTCGCTCCCTGAGAAAGCTCTGCCCGACCGCCTTGCCCCGGCGCATCTCGCCGGAGATCAGGCTGTGCGCCGCATACGGCAGAACGCAGAGCGGAACGGCAAGAAGCGCGAAGTACAGTGCGAACGAGCCGAGGCGGCACGCACCGCCTCGGTCTTCCATGCAGCCGCCTGCAGCGGCCGGTCGGCTATCTTCAGAACTAAGCAATTCACCTGAATTATAGCCGAATCCGCCGCTTTCGTCAACGGCCGGACGGCGCCTCGTCTCCGCGCACGGCGTAGACGTTGTCGGCGTAGCGCGCCCCGAGACGCCGGACGAGCTCGTCGTCGTACTTCAGCTCCTCGGCCTTGCCCTGGTTTAGCACTCCGAAGCGCTGGCCGCGCCTGCCGACGAAGACGTTGCCGGAAAGCTCGGGCATGGAGTCCGAGCCGTCCGGATTGCGGAGTTCGGACGATATCTCCACGAACATCTCGTCGCTCATGGAGAACACGTTCCCCTTTACGACAAACCCGGCGGCGCGGTTGCGCAAGCTTCCCCTCCAGCCCTTGATGTGCGCGCCCGTCGTCACGTCCGGACGCTGCTTGCAAAAGCCGACCGCGGCGTCGCGCATGTAGTTGTTCTCGATGACCACGTTCTCCATGCGGCTCGGGTCGCTGTCCGGGTTCTTGACGCCGCTGAGGAAGTACTCTATGGAGTAGTTGCACCTCTCGATCGCGTTGTCGGCGTAGCGGACGTTCTTCTGCATCACAGAGCTGCCTCCGCTCAGGGCGATGTTGTACTGATGGGTGAGCCCGGCGTCGTACACGTCGTGGACGTAGCATCTCTCGACAGTGAAGCCGTCGCACCCGCCGTATATCTCGACGGCGTTGCCGAAGCGCGTGGGCCAGGCGCGACCGAAGAAGTTTTCCGCCTGTATCGAGCCGCCGATCCAGCCGAATTCGCAGTTCGTGACCCTGAGGTTCTTCACCGTGCCGGCGCCGACTCCGTGCGCGCCGACATACATGACGCACATGTTGTCGATGGTCACTCCGTCGTTGCGCCCGACGCTGAAGCCGCTGCGCCTTATGGAGAACTCTATGGAGCGGAAGCGGCTCCCCGGATTGTCCTTGGACCTGAGGTACAGGTAGCCCGTGCCCTTCGCATGCGGCTGGAACTTGGTCTTGGCCGAGTAGTCGTGCCAGAAGTGCAGATCGCCCGCAATGTCGGCATAGCCGTTGTTGAACGGCCTGCCGCCGAACTGCTGGGTGAAGGTGCCGTCGCCGTGGCCCACAGGAACGATCTTCACCGCATGTGCGCGGCCTCCGTCAAAGACCAGCGTGCCAACGTCCTGTTCGCCGATCTTGTACCGCCATATGCCCTCCACCTCCGTCCGCTCCCACTTCGCAGGGTCCGCGCCGTCCTCGGGCGACACGTAGATACGGGGCTTCGGCCCTTCGCCGTACGCAGTGTAGGTGACGCCCGGGCGCGTGGACACGCTGCCGCGGTAGATTCCGCCGCGCTCGAAGAGGACGAACGCGCCCGGCGCAAGAGCCTCGCCCCGTAGCCTCGCCGCCGTGCGCCACGCAGTCATCGGGGTCTTGCCGTCCGCCGCGTCGTCGCCCGTCCTGGCCGAGATGTAGCGGCGTTCCGCACCTTCGGGAACGGACATGTTCGGCGTCGCAAGAATCGCCGCGACGCGCTTCTCGAACTTGGACTCGAGACGCGAAAACACCTCGTCCGACATGGCGACGAGGCCTTTGGCGCCGCCGTCAGACCGTATCGGCGACGACGTCTCGGCTACTCCGGCAGAAGCGGCTATAAGCGCCGCGAAGGCAATGGCTGCAGTCATGATGACCTTTCCGTTGTGAAGTTTGGACACTCGCTTCATTATACCAACTTTCCGTCCCTTCGCCTCAAATGACATGTCAACTTTTAATCCGACTTTCCACGTTCGACGGGGACATTCCCCTACGCTCCGCCGCGCCAACCTCCATCGCCTTAACTGTGTGAATCTCACGAGAAGACAGCCATAACGCATCAAAAGGCCGTGAGGGGTCCCCCTTGGTCTTATAGCATAAGACTTAAGACTTCGGACATCAGACTTCAGAACTTTCTTCAGTCCGAAGTCAGAAGTCCGAAGTCAATCAACAGCGCACTATGGGGCTAAAGCCGACAAGTCCCCCTCGGCCTTACATGTCTTATCCCGACTTTCCACGTTCGACCTGCGGTTGGACTTTTTTTGGTGAGATAAGTGGCATAAGATCAGCGAATTGCCGCAAAAGTGTCGGATAGCGTTTGAAAAATGCCGTGTGGTGAAGACCTACC
>JAEEZC010000024.1 GCA_016288465.1 Verrucomicrobiota bacterium
CTTTCGCGGCGCACTGTGCAAACGCGTGGGAGGCGGCATCTGGAGAGCGAATGGTCGTGCAGGGAGGGAATCCGGTGTTTTCGCGGCCGCTACCGTCTCACATGGAAAGACGCTGACGGCAAGGAGGTGTCCAAGCTTGTCGAACTGAAGTGACTTTAAAGTAGGCGGGGACAGTCCCCCAAGCCATTATTACCCTAAAAGCGTCAGTTGATTTAGCCTCAAAGAATGAGAGCGGGGGCAGACCCCGGGCGTTTTGCCGAAGGACTTAGGACTTAAGACTTCGGACTGAAGAAGATTCTGGCGTCTGACGTCTGACGTCCGAAGTCTTTAATGAGGGTCGGGGACAGTCCCCCAAGCCATTTACTTCGAATGAGGGTCGGGGACAGGCCCCAGGCGCTTAGTATCGGAGAAGAGGCGTTTAAATGCTGTGACAGTTTGACAAGTGTCGTGTTTTCCGGGAATGCGCCGTACATTGGGAATTGTGCCTTCGAATCGGTTTCCGATGACTGCATTGTGCGTGTTCCGAGAAATTCGACTGGCTGGGGCGTGGAGATTCCCGGCAAATGGAAGGGGATGTGGATCGAATACCAGGATCCTTAACCCGTAGCACCACCAAGCGCGGAGATGGTGGAGTCACGGCGGCACGGAGGAGCTGAGGGGCAAGTTTTAACGCAAAGTGGCAGAGAAGCAGAGTAGCAGAGCCGTTTTCAATTAGGTGTTTCGATGTTTTGACCTAGATGTGACTGAAGTCTTATCGCTTGCCAGCGCAAAGGGACGTAAGGGACACAAGGGACGTAAGGGACGGGACGATTCGGGGTTGTGAACGCTCGTCTTTCCTAACCACGTTTTTCCTTGAAATAATATCGGGCGGTGGATTTGCTGCAAACGATTTGCTCGCAGTTCGCATCTAATATGGCAGAAAAGCGCGGGATGGATATCGAGGAGGAAATCAAGGCGCACCCGGAAGTGGGGGCGAAGAGGCTGGTTGCCGAATATGGCGATCGCCTCTACGACACCGCCGTCCGGCTGTGCGTGGACGAGAGCCTGGCGCGGGACCTCGTAAGCCGGACTCTTCAGCGGGCAATAGAGCGAATTGGCCTATTCCGAGGCGGTTCCAGGTTCTACACGTGGCTTTACACGGTTCTCGTCAACTTCTGGCGGATGGAGCTCAGGAAGAGGAAGTCCGAGCATGTCGTGTTCACCGACGATCTGCCCGACAGGCCGGACGACGGAGCGGATCCGGCTGAGGCGCTGGCCGCCAAGGCGGATGCGGAGGAAATACGCGCAGCGGTCGAGTCCCTGCCGCTTCACTACCGTTCGGTGACGGTGTTCAGGTATTTCGAGGACATGTCCGTGCCCGAGATAGCCGATGTGCTGGGCGTGCCGGAGGGAACCGTCAAGTTCAGGCTGCACAAGGCGAAAAAACTGATGCGCCGTCGATTGGCGCAAACGATTGGAGGAGATGACGCATCTAAAGGGGAGGAGAGGAAAGAGCAATGAACTGCATGGAAGCACGTGCGCTCGTTGAAGATGCGCTGGACAAGACGATTGCGGGCAGCCGCAAGCGCGCTCTTGACCTGCACCTTTCCCGCTGCGATTCCTGCCGGGCGTTCTTTGCCGCGGAGCGGGAGGAGCACCGCCGCTGGTTCATTGCGATGAACGAACCGGAGGCCCGTCGCACCCTGCCCGACGGCTTCGCCGACGAGTTTCTGGCCGATATGGAGCGGCGGAAAGCCCAGCCTCAGCGTCTCTGGTTCCTTGTTTCGAGGTTCGGGCGAATTGCGGCCTGCGTCGCCGCGATGCTCCTGTTCTCGCTCTTCTCGTACGCGGTCGTCAAGGTCGTCGGGCGCTCCGGCGACTCTTCCACCGGCGCGTCGGCTCTTGTGGAGGCGTCCGCGGAGTGCGGCGGAGAGGCGTCCCCGCCTCTCGCCGACGGTGCCGATGTCGTCGCAGAGCCCGAGACGCTCGTTTTGCATGATTCAGCATCGGTTTCGTCTGCCAATTCCCCAAAGCAAATGAAAGGAGATACGATCATGAGCAAGGTTAAAGCTGCGGCGGTCGCGTTGATGGCGGCTGTGGTGTCAACGCCAGCCGTGACTGTGGCCGACTCCAATGGCGACGGCTACATCGAATCCGAAGGCGATGCCTATGTCAGCCTCGGCCATTGCGCCGGCCCGAATACGAAGATGGAGGTCGATTTCCAGCTGACGGAGGTCAAATACGACACAAAGCCGTTCGGAAGCTGGGGCGACCGTCTCTCAATCCCGATGTTCTCGCTGTTCATAAGCTACATCAGTGACTCGACGGATCTGAGGTTCTCTTGGGACAGCACGGATTCCAACGGCAATCGTCAGGCGTTGAATTTTGGCAAGGCCGATCTCAAGCGGCATGTAATTTCCTTCGACGCGCCGAACAGGACTTACGCTTCCACTAACGTCACGGACGGTGGCTCGGCCTATTCGTACACGTTCGAGAGGCCTTTTTCCACTATGACTTCTCCGTATCCGCTTGCCGTGTTCGCCAGAGGCGCCAACACGCCCGCGACGCGAGCCCCCAACGATTTTGGCGGCCCGACGAAGATGAAGGTTTACGGGGTTAAGATATACGAATCGGGCAGTTTGGTCAAGACGTACACGCCGTGTCTCAAGGGCGGCATCCCGGGCCTGAAGGTGACGGGACCGGGCGTTGATACGTTTGTCACGGGCATTGACGTCACGAAGGTCAAGTACGGCGGCAACATACTGGTCGAGAAGGACGATCCGTACATTTCTACGGGGGACTACAACAGCGCGACAAATGGTGAGGTGGCCGGCAAATGCATCTACATGGACATTGGCTACAACGTGAGGCCAACCTCGCGCATCGAACTTGACTTCGCTCCGCTTACGCCGAACATTGCGGCCAGCAGCTATAACCATCCGACTGAATTCATGTTTGCAAGTGGAAGCAGCCCAGATTGCTACGTTGAGTTTTATGGAAGGAATTCGCAAGGATTTCTCGGGTTTCTGGTTGGCCGGTATAATGGCTCTGCCAACAACTATCGCAATACCCCTTGTCCGCTGTCTACGGCATATGGCATACGCCGTACCGTTTCGGTTGACAGTGCTTCGCTGAGCCTGATAACCGCCGGTTACACGAATTTTACAGCATCTGTTCCAACTGGTTATGAAATCAACAATGAAATGACGACGATTCCGCTTCGTCTCTGCGCGGCAAAATCGGACTACGGCGCGATGAAGATATACGGGCTTAAGATTTACGAGTCCGGCAGTCTCATAAGGGATTACAGGCCGATTGTCACTAACGGAGTGGCGGGGCTGATTGACGTTCTCAATCCTTCGGACATCCGCTATGCATCCACGAATGGCAGCGGCTCTGGTTACGCCCTCACATTCACGGCTGGCGGCAACCATGCCTGCGCGGACGGGTCGGACGAGGCGTATCTGGAGTTCGACGGTTCGAGCGAACGCATCAACACGGGCATTGTCGTGACAAAGGACTCTGTAATCGAAGCGGATTTCGCCCTCGCCAACGCGAAGTATCCGAGCGGACAGCAGCAGGTGATGTTTGTGCAGGACGGAAGCGACGGCATCCTTGCGAGGCTCTACATGAACTCCGAATTCAAGTATTCCTATGAGTTTAGGGACTACACGGGCACCGGTAATGCCATCAACTCCGGCGTATTGGCCTCGAACGAGCGCAGGCAGTTCAAGCTCGACGGGCCGAACGCCCGGATGACGATCAAGTGCGGAGACGACGAACTGTACAACCAGGCCATCACGGACGGCGAACGCACGCGCACGGGCGGGTCGACGACGCTGAAGATAGGCAATGCCGCCTCCACAATGCGACTCTACGGCTTCAAGGTGACGACGAACGGCTCCGTGGTGCGCGACTTCGTGCCGTGCGTCACGAACGGCGTCGCCGGACTCTACGACGTCTGCGGCGAAAGGTTCTATCCGCTTCCCGGCGGCAGGGTGCGCGGAAAGGGTTCGAAGGGCAGGCCCGAGTTCCTCGCCACGCCGCATCATGTGCTGCTGACGCGGTACGGGGTGAACAGCACGACGACGCTCAGGTGCGTCGCGCCGGGAGCGCTGCGCTACGAGTGGCGCGAGGACGGAGTCCTCATCCCGGGCGAGACGTCCGATTCGCTGACGCTCTCTTGGGTGCAGAACAAGCCGCACACACGCACCTATTCGGCCACGCCCGTATACCAGGTTCTGGGCGAGACCGTAAAGGGCGAGACCGTCGACACGAGAGTCGACTTCTCGTTGCTGGGAACGTCAATAATAATCCGCTGACGCGGACAAGGAGAGGAACATCGAAATGGCAGTTGAAAGGAAAGGATTGCTCATGGCCGCCGCCGCGCTCGCAGCGTGGACGGCGGCCGCCGACGTCGGATCGTGGAAGGTGCCGAACTGGACGACCATCGTCACGGAGCCCGGGGCCGTGCAGAAGTGGATCGGCAAGACGTGGAGCGGACACTGCCAGGGCATGTGCGTGAGCTCGAACGCGATCTACTTCTCGTTCCACGACCAGATCGTGAAGACCGACTGGTACGGGCGTCTGCTCAAGTGGACGCCTGTTGACGTGCACGGCGGCGACATCTGCTTCTGGAACGGCAAGCTCTACACGGGCGTCGCGCGCAAGCCGCAGGCGAAGGACGAGGAGTGGACGCCGTGCATCTACGTGTACGACGCAGAGACGCTCAAGAAGCTTGACGAGAAAAGGCTCCCGGGAGAAGGCGGGTGCGACGGCATAACCTGCCTTGACGGCGTCATCTACCTCGCGCTCGGCTGCACCGGCAAGTACGATTTCGAGAAGAAGTGCGGCTGCTTCAACAAGTACCAGAGGTTCGACGCCGTGACACTTGAGCCCATCGGCGAGCCTTTCCTCATAGATGACGGCGAGAAGTCCGTATGCGGTTCGCAGAACATGACGACGGACGGCAGGTACATCTACTCCAGCCACTACACGCACGACGAGAAGGAGAAGACGCCGAACATAGTCGTGCACGACCCGAAGACCTTCAAGGTCGTGACAAAGTACAGGTTTGGGTGGAACCAGGGCCTTGACTTCGTTCCGGGCGGCAGGGACGGCGCCGTGCGCTTCGCATGGGCGTTCACGCCGAACTGGACGGCGAAGGACAAGTACGACACCCGCATCAACGTCTTTGGCGTCGTCCAGTTCGTCGAAGTCAAGGACGGCGTGGCATACGACCTGACGGAACATGGCGGCGGCTTCAACAAGTTCATCGAGCGCTGAAGTATGCAATGAAGACTGAGGCTATCTGTCCAACGGTACGCATGGGCGTGTTTGCGGCGGCGGTTGCCGCGGCGGCGACGTGCGCCTTTGCCGATCTCGGCGACTGGCAGGTGCCGGGAAACTGGGAGGTGCGCGTCTCCGAACAGGGAGCGGTCAGGGAATGGACAGGCAAGACGTGGTGCGGACACATCCAGGGCATGTGCGCCACGTCGAACGCGCTCTACTTCGCCTTCCACAACCAGATTGTGAAGACCGACTGGTACGGGCGGCTACTCAAGCGGGCCGAGAATCTCGTGAAGCATCAGGGCGACATCTGCTGGTGGAACGGCCGCCTCTACACGATCGTCTGCCATGTGAAGCCGGTTCCTGGGTTCGGCGGCGCCGCCGGCAGCATCCAGATGTTCGACGAAGACCTGAATCTCGTCAAGGAGCGCACGTTCCTCCGTCCGAAGGGAGCGGGAGGCGACGGCATAGCGTGTCTTGACGGAGTTCTCTACATCGGTCTGAGCACGGTCGCTCTGCCCGGCGAAGAGGACAAGCCGCGCCACTGCGCCCGCTACCGCAAGTTCGACGCGACGACGCTCGAAGACATCGGCGACACGTTCATTGTGGATCACCATTCGCCGCTCTATTCGACGGGGCAGCAGAACATCACGACCGACGGCACGTATCTCTATGTAGCGTCCGACGTTCCGGACGAGGGAGGGTGCAACTTCTTCAAGTTCGACAAGGACTTCAACGTCCTTGGCAAGTGGTCGTTCGGCTGGTTCCAGGGCGTGGATGTCGTTCCGGGCGGCAAGGACGGCGCGACGAGGTTCATCTACTGCTCGACGCCGAACTGGATGAAGCAGAGCGAAAAGCCAGGCCTTTCCGTCCACGCGCTTGTCCTCTTCGCCGACATCAAGGGCGACAAGGTCACGGACATCACGCGCCACTGCGTATTCAAGAACCCGATGCCGCGTTGAACGGTGAAAAGATGATTGCCAAGTCCATATTCGCTGTCTGCGCGATCGAGTCGGCGCTTGTGGCGGCGGCTGGGCCTCGCGAGATGCCGGAGGTGTTCGGCGACGCGGCGAAGTCGCCGGGCGGCGTGATGTCGTTCGTCACGGCGCTTGAGGACGAGGCGTTCCGCACCGGCAATCGTTCGGAGGTCGAAGCGCAGCGCTGGAACGTCCAGGGAATGATCTTCCAGATAGACCGCTTCCGCGACAGGGACCTTCTTCTGACGGACGTTGCGGAGTGGCTTCTGCCGTCCGCGGAGCGCGGCATGGCCGGAGCGGAAAAGGGCGTGAACGCGGCGGCGAGCTACGCATACGCGGATATGCTCGACTCGGCGGCGCGGCTGTACGACAGGCCCGATTTGGCCGCACGGGCCGCATCCATGCGCGAGACGCTTCATGCTAAGGGCTTTGCGCAGCCCGCTGCAGACGCCGGCTCGGAACGGGCTGCGCTTGCGGCGAGAGTGCGGGATGAGCTTGCGCACGAGATACGTCCGGGCGGCGTTGACGGGCAGGAGTTCTGGAACGGCAACGCGCAGATGTTCATGTATCCGCCGTCTTTCCCTTTCCAGAAGGTGAAGGGAGCCGTCCGCTATCGCTTCCAGGTGATGGACGACCAGCAGTATGCCCATGTCTTCGAGGCCGGATCGCCCACTGCCTCGCTTAAGCCTGTGTGGGAGTTCGTTCCGCGCGGACTCATTGCAGTCTTCTGCTTCGGGCTTGGCGACGACGGACAGGTGTGCGGGCTTGCGGGGCAGCGGCGCTTCTGGAAGAAGGCGCCTTTCGAGCCGGGCGTGTATCCGCGCGCGAAGCGTCCATACGCCGAAGCGCAGAAGATGCTCTGCGAATACATTCTGAATCTGCCTGAAGTCGTCGGCCTGGAAAGGGACGGACGCCCCGACCTGTCGCAGAGGTCGAACTTCACGAGCTATCCCTCGAAGATGCAGTCCGCGCTGATCAGGGCCATGCTCTCGCTCGCGAAGGTCGTGCCTGAGAGGCGGGAGCGCGCGCTGAAGATCGCCCGCGTCTCCGCGGACTATCTGATCGGGAAGAGCCAGAAGGCCGGAACGCCGCTTGAATACTTCACGCCGACCTACGAAGGCGACGGACAGCGCTCGGGCGACTATTCGGGAATGCACATGCTTATCTATCCTGCCGATGCCGGCGCGGCGTTCGTGGCCCTGGGCGAGGCCACGGGCGAGGCGAAGTATCTCGCAGCCGCGAAGCGCATCGCCGAGACGTACATCCGGCTGCAGGGCGCGGACGGAACGTGGTACCTGAAGATGTACGAGAAGGACGGAAGGCCCGTCTCGGAAAACCGGCTCGTGCCGACGTCGGTCATCAGCTTTCTGGAGACGCTTTACGCGGCGACGGGCGAGGCGAAGTACCGCGCGGCTGCGGACCGGGCTTTCGCGTTCATAGACGAAGGCCCCCTCAAGACTTGGAACTGGGAAGGGCAGTTCGAGGACATCAGTCCGGCGGAGAGCCGCTACCAGAACCTCACGAAGCACAACGCCTGCGACACTGCTATCTACATGCTGAGGCGTTTCCCCGGCGACAGGAAGCGGCTTGCGCAGGCGCGTGAGATCGTGCGCTATGCCGAGGACCAGTTCGTCGTGTGGCGTCGGCCCTGCCGCGCCGACCGGGCCGGATACAAGCGCGTGCAGACGTATCCCTACGAGACGTGGACAGCGCCAGTCGCGCTTGAGCAGTACAACTGCTACTGTCCGATAGACGGCTCCGTCGCCAAGCTGATTCGCACTTGGCTCGCGCTCTGGGAGGCGGAGGGCAATCCGCTCGACCTCGCCAAGGCGCGTGCGCTGGGCGACGCGACGGTGAACATGCAGGAGCCGAGCGGACGCGTGCGCACGTACTGGGTGCCGGAGCCTGCGGACGGAACGCCCATCGGCAGGGTCGCGCGTCAGCCTGCCGGCGGAGACTGGCTTGGCTGCCTTCAGGCAGACGAATGGGCGCTCGGACTTCTCGCGCATTCCGAGCCGCCAGCCGAAAATGGCCGAATTGAAAGAAGGTGAAATGATGGACAGAGATGAACTGATCTGGGGATTCATGATACAGCTCGGCCACAACATGTGGAGCGAGTCTCCTCTGTTTGGCGAGCCGAAGCCGGAGGACGTCGACAAGTACGCCCAGCCATTCAACAGGACAGACGTCAAGGTCTGGAACGAGATCACGGAATACTACGCCAAGAAGGGCGCGAATCTCGTTCTCATCGATCTTGGCGAGGGACTTCAGTATCCGAGCCATCCCGAGCTCGCCGTGAAGGGCAGCTGGTCGCCCGAGCGGATGAAGGAGGAGATCGTGCGGCTTAAGGGGCTCGGCCTCGAACCGATACCGAAGCTCAACTTCTCCGCCTGCCACGACGCCTGGCTCAAGGAGTACAGCCGCATGCTTTCGACGCCCGAATACTACAAGGTGTGCGCCGACCTGATCCGCGACGTGTGCGAGATATTCGGCAAACCCCGCCTTTTCCACCTTGGCTGGGACGAGGAGCGCATGGGCGCGCAGCGTAAGTCGCGCTATGCCGTGTCGCGTCAGGGCGAGCTGTGGTGGCACGACATGCTCTTCACGGCGAAGGAGGTCGAGAAGCACGGGTCGAGGCCGTGGATATGGAGCGACAAGATATGGCTCGACCGCGACGAGTTCTGCCGCAACATGCCGAAGAGCGTCATGCAGTGCCCGTGGCACTACGACCGCTTCTGGCACTTCGTCCGCGACGACGAAGAGATCCGCAGGCGAGACTGGCCGGAGGGTGTCGCGGGTTCGCTTGCCTTCAAGGAGCTGAACGAAGGCGGCTACGAGATGATTCCGTGCGGCAGCACATGGGCGAAGAAGTGGAACATGGCGGCACTGGTGCGCTTCAGCAAGAAGCACCTGAAGCGCGAGCTGGTCAAGGGCTTTTTGATGGCGTCGTGGGTGTTTACGTACCGGCAAAGGCACGTTGACAAGCACATGGAGGCGGCGGACTGTCTTGCAGAGGCGAAGGCGGCTTGGTACGACGACCGCCACGACGAGGACCTCGTGCTGTACGGACCGGTCCGCAAGTGCGTCGAAGCCAGCGTCCAGGCCCGGCGCAAGGAGGGGCGCGAGCCGGTTGTCGTCACGCCCGACAAGAAGTTCGAGAAGTCGCCCGATGACATGCCGTACTTCGACTTCATGGTGCGCGACACGCTCATAGACATACGCTGGGACGAGACGCTTGCGGAGGATGGCGTCACGACGGAAGGGGACGTCACGACCGTGCGCCTCAAGAGCGGCAAGACGATCCGCTGCGCGACCTTCCGCAGTCTGTAGACGAGATTTTGCCGTTTTTGATGAAATAGGCGAGATGAAAAACAAGATGAAGAAGCTGGCAGTTGCATTGGTTGGCGGAATCGTCGCGGGAACTTCCGCGGGCGCATGGGAGCCGGGCGAACCGGTCACGACCTACTGGTTCGGTCCGGGCTGCCCGGGAACGAACAGCATCAGCCTTGCGATGACCGACGCCTGGGCTAAGCAGCTTAAGGAAGGCGGCTTCAACACCGTCTGGGCACGCACGCCCGAGGAGATGGGCATCGCCGCGAAGCACGGACTGCGCGTCATCTACAGCATCGATCCGACGACCGAGTGGGCGAAGGTCGACCTGGACGACCCCGCTCAGAAGGCCGCGCTCGCCGAACGCGTCAACCGCGTTAAGAACCATCCGGCGCTCTACATCTACGAACACTACGACGAGGCCGCCGCCGACATGTTCCCGGAGCTGGCGCGGGTCAAGGAGTTCGTCCACGAGCTCGACCCCGAGCACCCGTGCTGGCACAACCTCCTGCCGACATACGCGAACCACATGCAGCTCGGCGTCGGCGGGAAGGAAGGCGAGCCGCAGAGGATGGGCTTCGGAAGCGACAGGATCGCCGCGTACTGGGAGCATGTGCGTCTCTTCTGCGACGTGTACCAGCCGGAGTTCATAACCTACGACCACTACCAGCTAAAGAAGGACGGCGACTCGCGCAAATACTTCCTGAACCTCGGGATAGTCCAGCAGAACGCCGCGGCGCGCAGGGTCCCGTTCTGGAACGGACTCCAGGCATGCACGTGGGTTCCCGGAGGCCTCGCGTCGCCGAGGTCGCCGCGCATTCCGAACGTGGACGAGATGCGGTATCTCGCCCACACGACCGCTGCGTACGGCGCGAGCGGACTCTACTGGTACGTGTACGGCAGGGCCGATCACACCGGCACGATCGCCGCGCCGGACGGCACTGTCGGCGAGAAGTACGAGGGCGTCAAGAAGATCAACCGCGAGTTCATCGCCTTTTCGAAGGTGCTGCGCAACTTGAGCCTGAAGGCCGCGTACATCCAGGGCGTCCATGCGCCCGGGACTACGCCATACGGTAGCCAGAAGCTCTTCAGGATCTCGCCCGAGCAGCCGTATTCCGAGGTGAAGGAGCTTGAGCGCCATGTCGACAGCACTCTCGTCACGCGCCTTGAGTCGCCGGACGGGCGCACGTATCTCATGTTCGTGAACTGCGACTACAAGAAGGACCGCACCATCCGCGTGAGTCTCGCGTCTGCCGCGGAGCGCTTTGACCCGGAGAACGAGAGCTGGACATCGGTCGGCGGCGAGTTTGACCTTTCGCTTGTCCGCGGCGGTGGCGTTGTAGTGCGCATGGCGCCTACGCGATGACGCCAGGTTCGCGCCTTAAAGCCGTTGACACATTCCCCGTTACTTGCGCTTCCGCGCGACAACGAAACAAGGCTCGCTACGGGCGCGGTACCGCCCGAGCCGCACTTCGCGGACGCCACCCGACGTGATTTTGACGCTCGTGCTTAGCACTCGCCTGTTACCGAGGTCGTCAAAATCATGTCGGTTCCGCGAACAACCTCTCGTGTGATCCCACCCACTCCGCTCGATGCTCACCGGAAAGAGCACTCGAATCGACTTAAAGGCCACGAGATTGCCAGGGGTACGATTGCCGAGCTCACGTCCTTTCGGTCC
>JAEEZC010000231.1 GCA_016288465.1 Verrucomicrobiota bacterium
GCTCAAGAAGGCCGGCGCGAAGCTCGTGCTCGTGTACGGCATCGGCCGCATGTGCCACATCGCGTTCTGGGAGCCGATGATCGGCGGCGAGTTCAAGACCGACAAGGAGTGGCTCGCCCAGCCGTACCGGATCGGCGTGCAGCTGCATCCGCTCACGATCGAGCAGAACGCGCAGACCTCCTTCAAGAGCCGCACGACGCTTGTGCCGTGCCGCGCGAACACAATGGGCCCCGGCCTCATGTTCCAGGCCGACTACGCGATCGGCGGCGCCGACGGCATCTTCGGCCGCGGCATGCAGTGGCAGGGCATGTCGCTCTGGATGACGCTGCGCTACGGCCCGACGCGCTGGGTGACGTCTTCGTGGATCCCGACGCTTCCAGGGCGTCTGTTCTTCCTCAAGGAGCTCGCCGGCCCGCTTGTCGCGGAGGCGAACTGAGGCTCCTCGCATGAGGAAGATTGTCGCAGCCGGTTCCATCCTCGTTGACAGGATCAACGAGATAGGGGCGTATCCGAAGGCGGGCGAGCTCGTGCAGATCCGCTCCGTCTCCAGCGTGCCGGGCGGCCTTGTGCCGAACACCGGCTGCGACGTGAAGATTCTAGACCCGAGCATCCCAGTTGCGGCTATCGGCGCGGTGGGGGACGACGATCTGGGATGTCTCGCGGTCACCGAACTTGAACGGCGGGGGCTTGACGTCTCCGGCGTGGTCGTGAAGAAGGGCGTGAAGACCTCCTTCACCGACGTCATGAGCGTCGCCGGCGGCGAGCGCACCTTCTTCACGTATCCGGGCGCGAGCGCGGAGTGGGGGTTCGACGACTTCCCGTTCGACCTGGTCGGCCAGGGCGACATCGTGCTTCTCGGCTACTTCCTTCTGCTGGCCAGGATAGACGGCGGCGACGGCCTGCGCATCCTGCGCGAACTGAAGAGGCGCGGGGCCGAGACGGCGATCGACCTTGTGACGGAGAGTTCCGACCGCTACGGCATTGTGCACGAGGTTCTGCCGTACGTCGACCATCTCATAGTGAACGAGATCGAGGCCGAGCGCATCGCGTTCGGCGCGGAGGCCGGCCGCGCGCCGAGCGAGATTGCGCGGCGCCTCATGGACTGCGGCGTCGGCGAACGCGTCGTCATACACATGCCCGAGCGCGGCGTCTCGCTGAGGCGGGACGGCTCGTGGACCGAGCGTCCTTCGTTCAGGCTGCCCGACGGCTTCGTCAAGGGCAAGACCGGCGCGGGCGACGCATTCTGCGCCGGAGCGCTCGTCGGCATATACAGGGGCTTTTCAGAGGCCGAGCTGCTCGACTGCGGCTCCACGGCCGCGGTCGGCGCGCTCTCCGCGCCCGGCGCGACCGAGGGCATGCGCACGCTCGACGAGCTCAGGGCCGTCGTCGCGGGCTTCGGAACCGCCGCGTCGGCCTAGTCTAGACAGGACAAATCAAACGAGGTAAAAGGTAAAGATGCTTGCGACTCTCAACGACATTCTTCCCAAGGCCCGCGCAGGACACTACGCGGTAGGACTTTTCAACACGACTGACACCGACATGCTCGAAGCTGCGATAGGCGCGGCGGAGGAGCTCAGGTCTCCGATCATCATTGGCACCGCCGAGGTTTTGCTCCCCTACGGCGAGCTCAAGCTGATCGCGCCCGGGCTTGTCGCAGCGGCGAAACGCGCGAGCGTGCCGGTTGTCGTCCATTACGACCACGGCCTCACGTTCGAGAGGACGATGGAGGCGCTGAAGCTCGGCTTCTCGTCCGTCATGTTCGACGCTTCCGCAAAGGAGCGTGACGCGAACTTCGCCGAGACCGCCGAAGTCGTCAGGATCGCCCACGCGTTCGGCGCGTCTGTCGAAGGCGAGATCGGCCACGTCGGCGTCGCGGCGGACTGCGACAACGACAAGTCCGACATGTACACGACGCCGGACGAGGCGGCGGAGTTCATCGAGAGGACCGGCGTCGACGCGCTCGCGGTCGCGATCGGCTCGGCGCACGGCGTCTACAAGACGAAGCCGAAGCTCAACATCCCGCGTCTCGTCGAGATCGCGGCGAAGGTGCCCGAGCCTCTCGTGCTGCACGGCGGCAGCGGGCTTTCGGACGACGATTTCCGCAACACTATCCGCGAGGGCATCGCGAAGGTGAACATCTTCACCGACCTCTGCCTCGCGGGCGACGCGGCCATGAAGGAGGGGCTTGAGAAGGGGCTCGGCTACCTCAAGACGCGCTCGCTCAAGGTCGAGGCGATCAAGGCGGCCGTCATGAAGAAGATCAGCCTCTTCGGCTGCGCGGGCAAGGCCTGACCCTGCGGCGCGGCAAAGGCTGGCGCGACCCCGGAACTTAGAAAACCAAGGAGAAAACCGAAATGGCAATTCCGAAGACATGCAAGGTGTCGGTGCTCGAAGAGCCCCGCAAGATGGCGATTCACGAGGTCGAGATTCCCGCCGTCGGCGACGACGAGATTCTCGTAAAGGTCGAGGGCTGCGGCATCTGCGGCACCGACGTCCACGAGTTCAAGGGCGATCCCTTCGGCTTCTGCCCGGTCCAGCTCGGCCACGAGGGCACGGGCGAGATCGTCGCGCTCGGCAGGAACGTGACGAAGGACTTCACCGGCAAGCCGCTCAAGGTCGGCGACAAGATCGTCACGGGCCTCAAGCCGTGCGGAACGTGCGACACGTGCAGGTTCCACCCCGAGATACAGGAGCTCTGCAACGGCGGCGAGATATTCGGCCTTCTGCCCGGCCCCGAGCACTATCTCAACGGCTGGTTCGGCGAGTACATGAAGGTCAACGCCGGCGGCGTAGTCTTCAACGTCTCCGACATGGACCGCGACCTCAGGATCCTCATCGAGCCGGCGGCGGTGATCGTCCACGCCGTCGAGCAGGCGAAGCAGATATTCGACTTCAAGTTCAACAGCTACGTGCTCGTGCAGGGCTGCGGCCCGATCGGCCTGCTGCTGCTCGCCATGGTTCGCTGCCTCGGCGTGAGGAACATCATCGCGTGCGACGGCGACGCCCAGCGCCTCGAGTTCGCGAAGAAGCTCGGCGCCCGCTACGCCGTGAACGGAATGGACGCAGACGCCGTCGAGCAGGTCCAGAAGCTCACGGGCGGCGAAGGCGCCGAGATGGTGTTCCAGTGCACCGGCTCGCCCAAGGCCGCGACCCGCGCGTGGAAGTACATCCGCCGCGGCGGCAGCTTCTGCGAGCTCGGCTTCTTCACCAACAATGGCGACACCACCTACAGCCCGCACCTCGACATGTGCAACAAGCAGGTCAAGGCCGTCGGCAGCTGGACGTACCAGGCGAAGGACTGGGTGCAGAGCTTCGACTTCCTCAAGGAGGCGCAGGAGCGCGGTCTGCCCA
>JAEEZC010000232.1 GCA_016288465.1 Verrucomicrobiota bacterium
CAAGGCGGCGTTTCAGGGGGAGGACATGAAGATATACCCCTTCTTCGGTCCATCGGCTGGAACGACATGCGAAAGCCGGGTCTGCGAAACGGCGACCCAGCCTAATACCGACGGGCAACTTTGAAGGCCCGTCGGCCGACTGGGCACCCCGCCGTTTCAGGCCGTCAAAGGCCAACGGCGGGCTGGGTACACGGGGTAGGCGCTCTCCCTACACGGGGTAGGCGTTCTTCCTACACGGGGGGTTTGACCTTCCTACACGGAGGGTTTGACTTTCCTACACGAGATTTCGGTAGTTAGCAGTTAGGAAAAATCCAAAACCAACGTTGGAAATTTTCGTTTCCTCTGGAGGGAACACCACGGTGCACGGCATTTGACGAACGGGACATGTCGGGAAAGCCCATCTTCTTCGACCGGGCGCACGCTATTCTGACGAATTGCGCGCGACAAGCGGCAGAATGTGGCAATTTGACTGGCTACCCGCAAAAGTGATAAAATACACGGCCAATTCTTGCGGTTGAAGCGGGGATGTCCTACTATCTGCACGAAACAGACCAAACGGAACACGATGATATGAAAAAGCTCTATGCCTCGTCCGCGGCATTCGCCCTGGCCGTTTCTCTTTGCGCACATGGCGCTTTGCCCCCTTTCACGACAGGCGGAGACGACGGCGTCGGCTGGAGTGTCCAGAGCAATGCCGTCTGGCAGAGCGGCGCGATAGGCGACAACCAGTCCACCTGGCTCGAATTCACGGTTACGAACACCCCGTGTCTCGTGTTTTTCGACTGGAAGGTGAGTTCGGAGTCCGGTTGGGACAAGCTGCATTACTATGTTGACGACGTCGAGGCGTCCGATTCGCCAATTAGCGGAGAAGTCGACTGGACGCACAATGCATTCGAGCTTTACGGCACCAACACCTGCATAGTGCGCTTCGTATACGAAAAGGACGGCAGCTCAAGCGGAGGCTCGGACTGCGGATGGGTAAGAAACTTCTCCACGACGCAAGCAAAACCGCGCACACTGCTGCTAAACGAAAACACAGGAACGACAAACACGACAGAACATACCGTTTATGACGATGCGCCCCTTGGCGCGCTGCCGGTTCCGACGATGAGCGGCATGGTGTTCGTCGGCTGGTTTACAGACGCTGAAGGCGGAGAACTGGTGACGGCGGAGTCAATTGTCGACGCCTCCTGGACGACGCTCTATGCGCACTGGGAGGAATCGCCCTTCTCCGCGTCTGGCGGCGCGGCGGACTGGACCGTTGAAGCGGACGGCAGCTGGAAGAGCGGCGCGATAGGCGACAGCCAGACCACATGGATAGAGATTATCGTCACCAATGCGCCGTGCATAGTGTCCTTCGACTGGAAAGTCAGCTCGGAGAGAAACTGCGACAAACTGCACTGCCGTCTGGACGGAGCCGAAGTGCCAGATTCGCCCATTAGCGGAGAGAAGGACTGGAATGCAAGATCGCTGGAAATCACCGGAACGGAGACTTGCACAGTGCGTTTCGAATACGCAAAGGACGGCAGCGTACCCAGCGGTTCGGACTGCGGATGGGTAAGGAATTTCGCTATAGTCCCGATAGAAACGCGCACGGTGCTTCTGAACGCGAACGGCGGAACACTATCGACAGACAGCATTAGGGTTATAGAAGGCGCTGCCGTCGGCGAACTGCCTGTACCTAGCAAGAGCGGACATCTGTTCCTCGGATGGTTCACCGAATCGGAAGGCGGAGACAAGGTGACGGCGGAGTCCATTGTCGACGCTTCATGGACGACGCTATACGCGCACTGGGAGAAATTGCCTTTCTCCGCAACAGGCGGCCATGCCGACTGGACGGTGGAAGGAGACGGAAGTTGGAAAAGCGGCGCCATAGGCCACAACCAGACAACATGGATAGAGATTGCCATTACCAATGCGCCGTGCCTGGTGTCTTTCGAATGGAAGGTCAGCTCGGAGAGCTACGACGAACTTCATTGCCTTCTGGACGGCGTCGACGTGCCAGGTTCGCCTGTTAGCGGAGAGGAAGACTGGACGACTAAATCCATTTTTGCTAACGTAACGGGAACTTGCACAGTTCGTTTCGAATACAAGAAAGACGGGAGGACAAACGCAGGATACGACTGCGGCTACGTGAAGAATTTTTCAGTAGTCCCCGTAGTGACCCGCACGTTGCTCCTGAATGCGAACAACGGAGCGCCATCGCCATATAGCATTAGCGTCCTAGACGGCCAGGCAATTGGCGAGCTGCCCGTGCCAAGGATGGTCGGATATCAGTTCCTCGGATGGTTCACCGAATCGGAAGGCGGAGAGCTTGTGACGGGGGAGTCCATTGTCGACGCTTCCTGGACGACGCTCTACGCGCACTGGGAGGAATCCCCCTTCTCAGCGATGGGCGGCAATGCCGACTGGACGGTGGAGGCGGACGGAAGCTGGAAGAGCGGCGCGATAGGCGTCAACCAGACAACATGGATTGAAATTGACTTTACCAATGCACCGTGCAACGTGTCTTTCAGCTGGAAGGCAAGCTCTGAAAAGGGCTACGACAAGCTTCACTGCTATTTGGACGGAAGCGCAAACGATACCGTACCCGCAATAAGCGGAGAAATGCTCGAATGGGAAGACGTGTCCTTCCAGGTTCTAGAGGCCGGAATTCACACGGTAAGGTTTGCCTACACGACCGACGGCAGCAACAATCTACACGACAACTGCGGCTGGGTGAAGGACTTCGCGGCAGTCTCCATCGAAATGCGCGTTCTGCCGCTGAACGCCAACGGCGGCGAGTGCGCGACTGACGAAATTCTCGTAGGCGAAGGCGGAACCGTCGGCGAACTGCCGGTTCCGACATTGAGCGGGCACTTGTTCCTCGGCTGGTTCACGGAGCCGGAGGGCGGAGACAAGGTGACGGCGGCATCGACAGTCGACATTGGCTGGACGGAGCTTTATGCGCACTGGATGAAGTCCCCTTTCTCCGCGGCAGGAGGAGCGGACTACTGGTCCGTTGACGACGACGGAAGCTGGAGGAGCGGCGTTGCAGACGGCGGACAGTCGTCGTGGGCGGAAATAACGGTATCGAACACGCCATGCAGAGTGTCCTTCAAGTGGAAGACCAGCTCGGAGGGAACGAACGACACTCTGCGCTGCTACGTCGACTATGCCGGCGAAGGCGGCAGGGACGCCGCGCCGGCGATAAGCGGAATCATGGACGACTGGGAAACGGTCAACCTTCTCATAGCCGAGCCTGGAATACACACTGTGCGGTTCGCATACGTCAAGAACGACAGCGTTGACGAGGGCGAAGACTGCGGATGGGTGAAGGAATTCAGGCCAGTCGACGTGCAACCGCGAACTCTGGAGCTGGACGCGTGCGGCGGCACCTGCGAGACGGATCAGAAGCCGGTCTGCAACGGATGCCTAGTCGGGGAGCTGCCGGTTCCTGTCTGGAGCGGCATGCTGTTCAGAGGCTGGTTCACGGAGGAGACAGGAGGCGACCGTGTGACCGCGACCAACGTGACGGAGATTTCGTGGACGGCGCTCTACGCGCACTGGATGGCGTCCCCCTTCTCCGCAACTGGCGGCGACGCGGTCTGGACGGTCTCCGACGACGGAATCTGGCAGAGCGGCGCGATAACGAACTCCCAGAGCTCCTGGGCCGAGCTCACCGTCACGAACACGCCGTGCCTCATTTCCTTCAAGTGGAAGACAAGCTCGGAGAGGTACGACAAACTTCGCTGCTACATGGACTATGGGTCATACTACTCTTCAGACAGAGGCGAAATCAGCGGAATAAACGACGACTGGACCGAGGCATCATTCATGATCAACTGGGAAGGATCCCACACAATACGATTCCAGTACGAAAAAGACTACTCCGACAACAGCGCAGACGTGGGCGAAGACTGCGGATGGGTAAAAGACTTCGCGGCCACGAAAACCCGCACTTTGTATTTTGACGCCAACGGAGGGGATGCGGTTGAGACCGAGACACTCGTTGCCGACGGCTTTCCCGTAGGAAGACTGCGCAATCCGTCAAGGGAATACCACAAGTTCCTAGGCTGGTTCACGGACGCGACAGGCGGCGAACATGTCACGGAGGACACGCCGATGCAAGCCGCCTGGACGACGCTGTACGCGCACTGGGAAAGTTCGCCGTTCATCGAGCAAAGCGGAGCGCCTTGCTGGTTCCTCGACGCCGACGGCAGCTGGCGGAGCGGCGCGATAGGCGGCAACAGCTCAACTTGGGTCGAATTCGCGGTGACGAACGCGCCATGCACTGTGTCTTTCGACTGGAAGGTCAGCTCGGAGGCGGACTTCGACAAACTGTCCTGCACTCTGGACGGCGAGGTCGTGACAGAGCCGATCAGCGGAACGACCGACTGGAGCGTCATATCGTTCGAGATCACCGAGGCAGGCGACCACAGAGTCCGAATAAAATACGAAAAGGACGGCGGCGGCGAGGGCGGCGAAGACTGCGGCTGGTTCAGAAACTTCACCGCCATCGCCGAAAGCTCTGCAGAAGAGGACGTCATCGTGGACGCAGGCGGCGGCAAGACGGTCCGCGTTCCGCAGGCGTGGCTCGCCAGGCATGCGATTGCGCTCGCGGCGCACAACGGCAACGCGGCGGAATACCTCCACTCTGCTGCCGCCAACGGACGGAAGGTCTGGGAGTGCTACGTGCTGGGACTTGACCCCGAAGAGAAGGACGACTTCAGGATCACGTCGTTCCCGATGAAGGCCGACGGCACGCCCGACCTGCAGAACATAACGATGCATCCGGCGCACAGCGACTGGAACCTCTCCGAAGCGCAGCCGAAGCTGAAAGGCGCGGCGCGTCTCGGCGGCGGCGCGGAGTGGCAGACGGTCACGGACGAGAACCAGTCGACGTTCCGCTTCTTCAGGCTCGAAGTCGTGCTGCCATAGCCAGTGAAGCGTCGGACAAAGACTCAATATATGGTATAATACAGCGCATGACACCCAAGATCAAATTTCTGAAGGTAAAAGGCACATGGCGTGAAGTCGCCGATGCCGCACGCACAACCATCAGGCAGGACGAAGGCACCGGCGAGCCGAGCGCAAGGTGGAAGAAACGGATACTTCTTGCCGAACACTCACCAATTCGCAAGCTCTGCTTCAACTGGAAGTGGTCCGACCTTCCGTATTGGGTGTCGGTGCATTTCGTCCGCCACAAATTCGGCATCGAGCACTTCGTCTCGACCCAGCGCAGCGACCGCACGGGCGTCGTGCGCGATGCTAACCGCCAGGACGCGCCCGTCATGCACGAATGCTTCGCCAATGCGCAGGCGCTGATGTTCATCTCGCGCCGCCGCCTTTGCGGGCAGGCAAGCGCCGAGACAAGGGCGGCATGGCGCATGGTAGTGGACGCGGTCGCGGCGAAGGAGCCCGAAGTCGCCTCCTGCTGCGTGCCCGAGTGCGTCTACCGCGGCTTCTGCCCCGAATTCAAGCCTTGCGGATTCTTCGGCACTAAGGCGTACGAGAAGGCGCTCGCCGACTATCGCGCGATCCCGCAGGCCGCCTCCCCTTCCGCCGCGGCTTCGGCGAAGAGCGCCTCTGCAGACTGACAGGCGCGGCGGAGCCGCCTCCGCTTGCCGCGGCAATCGGCGCGGGCTCAAGACGGGCGAAGACCGCAAAATGGTCCGAGAGGCCGGCGTTCGGCACAAGAGAGGGTGTGCCGACGGCGGCCATGCCTTTGGCCATGATGTAGTCCAGGGCGCTGTCGCCGTAGCGTCTGTTGGGATGGGTGCCGCGTCCGTTCGGCGGCATGAGCGAGATGAGATTCGCGTAGCCGGCCGCGTCGAGAGACGAGAAGATGGTCTCGGCCGCGAACTCGCCGCGCCATCTGTCTGCGTTGAAGTCCCCTGCAAGCACGACCCTCGGAGCCCCTTTCACCAAGGCGATGAACTGGTCGATGGCGTCAGTCCTCTTGGCGCGGTTCTCGTCCGCAAGGGCCTTGGTCGTGGCGCCGTAGTTCGACTTCAGGTGGACGGCGTAGACCTGTGCGGTCACTGCGGGCGAGACCACAACCGCCGCGAACGCGTAGCCGCGCGGCGGATTTGACTCGCGTCCGCGCTGCCATCGGCCCCAACCAGAGTCCGCAACGGGAAGAGTCGTAAGTATCGCGTCCTGCTGCTGGTCGAAGCGGTCGCGGCGGCGGTAGGCAGAGATGGACGCCAGCTTCAGTCCGGGACGTCCGATTCTGGCGGCAAGCGCCTCGGCGACTTCGCGATTGCGAATCTCATTGAGGACGATCACGACGCCTTCGGAGCCGGAGGGATCAGCCGCGGCGAGCCCGTCGGAGAGCATCTTGCCGGCGGCCGCGATCGTCGCCGCCTCTACGTCAGGGTGCGCCCGGTGCTCGGCGCGGCCGGACGGAAACCAGTTACCGTTCCACGTGCCGACAACGAGCGCCAGGATCGCGGCGAGCATGTCGTCACCTCAAATCGCCTTTATCACGGGCGCCGGCGGGCGGTTGTAGACGCGCGAGTTCGGCGGGACGGACGAGATGAGCCAGACGCTGCCGCCGATCTCGGAGCCGCGGCCTACGGTCGTGTCGCCGCCGAGAACCGTTGCGCCGGCGTAGATCACGACGTCGTCCTCCACGTTCGGATGGCGCTTGATGCCCTTGACCAGCGCGCCGGTGACAGGGTCTTTGTCAAAAGACTTCGCGCCGAGCGTCACGCCCTGGTAGAGCTTCACGTTTCTGCCGATGACGCACGTCTCGCCTATCACGACGCCTGTGCCATGGTCGATGAAGAACCTCTCGCCGATCTTGGCGCCGGGATGGATGTCGATGCCGGTCTTCGAGTGGGCAAGCTCGCTCATGATGCGCGGGATTATCGGCACCTTCAGCTCGTACAGCACATGGGCAAGGCGGTGGACGGTGACTGCGTAGAGGCCGGGATACGCCATAACGACCTCCATCGGACTAGTCGCGGCAGGGTCGCCCTCGTATGCGGCCTGCACATCCGTCTCGACAAGCCGCTTGACCTCCGGCAGCGCGGAAATGAAGCTCTTCACGACCTCCTTAGCGTCGCGGCCGGGGCACAGAAGGCCGACTTCACGTTCAAGGGAGGACGCCACGGCGCCTTCAATGTCCCTGTTACCCAACCCGTCATAGGCGCATGGATGCAGGAGCTCCATGCAGCGTTGCACGACTAACGCGATTCTCTGAGGCAATGTCATGCCGAATATTATACCATACCGTGCAATAGGCGGCGTCGCGTCAGCGCACCTGGACCTCGCCGAAGGAATTGGCGCTCAGCGTAGCGTTCCACATGCCGGCGTTCGCGAAGCGTATCGTGCGGCGCGGCGCATCGCCAGGGCGCTCGTCCTTCAGCGGCGCCGACACCCTGACGAACATCTCGCACTTGCCGCGGCGCAGGCCCTTCGGGACGACGACACGAAGCCCGAGGCGCTTACGCGTTCCGCCGAGGAGATCGGAGAACGAGGGACGGCTGTCGGCCGCCGCCGAGAGCGTCTCGCCGTTCTGCACAAAGAGCACCTCCGTCCTTGACGGCAGCAGCAGGCGCCCGAAGCCCGTGTTCTCGACGTCCAGCGCGACAAGAGCCGCTTCGCCTGGCTTGAGCTCCCTGGGCAGCCTCGCATCGCGGACGACGAAGCGGTAGCCCATGTGGTCAAGGAGGAACTTGTGCATGCCGACGCCATCGTACTCGGCGAGAGAGGGCATCCCCTCGAACTTGTATGCGCGGACGGAGAACACAAGCTCCTCACGTATGTAGTTCGCAAGGTTGTGGTCCGCGGCGCCAAGGTTGCGGAGGTAGTTCAGATGGCAGTCGTACCAGTCCTTCACCAGATTCCACTGCGAAGGGTCGAAGAGCCTCGAGTTGCTTTCGATGCGGTCGCGCTTGACGTATGCCAGCTCTCCGCCGTAAGGATGGTCGTTGAAGGTGCTCAGCATGCGGCAGGCGCGTTCGCGGGTGAAGTCGCCGACCCAGGTGCCGTAGTCCTGCCATGTTCCGAGATAGCCGTCGTTGTACATGCCGAGCCTTCTGAGGCGCGGGTTGGAGAACGGAAGAAGCGACAGCGTGCCCTCAGCGTCGCATCCTGCCATGCTGCAGATGAAGGAAGGCGAACGGACCAGAATGGAAATCGGCCCAGGCAGAAGATCGCAGTATGTCGTGAGCACCCTGTTCATGTACTCCGGGCGGCAGTAGTCGGACGAGTGCATCTCTCCCCAAGGCCCCGCCACGCCCGCCTCCACGCCGACGATGACGTCCTCGAAGTCGGCCATGACACCGCAAAGCGCTCGCAGATGGCCGAGAATCACTTCGAAGTCTTCTGGTTCGCAGCCGAGCTCGTCGCTCCACGTGTACCCGATGCGGACAATCAGCGAGCCGCCGGCCCTTCTCGTCTCTTCGAGAAAGCGGCGCACGTCGGACTTCATCGCGCCAGTCAGCGGAATGTCTGCGGCGCCTACGCGATCGGCGCGCGGGGTTCTGCCGCTCTGCATGCGCCCGCCCGAGAACCTGCTGAGGTCCCAGAGCGACGACCGGTACGAATCGGCGCCATGCCAGTCGGGCCGTCCTTCGGGATCGAACAAAGTCCAGCCGCCAGCGGCGATGCCGCGAGCAGGACCGGCAAAGGTCTCCGCCCCGTCCACATAAGAGACGGAAGGACGGAGGTGGCTGCCGCCGTCGTCGCAAGACGCCGTCGCCGCCGCGAAAAGGGACAAAGCGGAAAACAAGACGCATGCGGCGAAACCGCCATTCATGACGACTTCTCCACGTTCCGTCATACGCCTAGCAACATGCATTGCAAGTATTCTACCATTTGTCGTCGCGCGACGCAAGACCGCCCTCGGCGTCGCCGCCGCTCCGGCGCCAGACCGCCGGCGTCACGCCCACGGCCTTCCTAAAGCTCCTGATGAGAAACGACGAGTGGCAATAGCCGCATCGGGACGCGATCTCGGAAAGAGTAAGGCCGCCCAAAGCGAGCAGGCGCTTTGCCTCCGCAATGCGTCGGCGGGCTATCTCGGCGCCCACGCTTCGTCCAAGTCTCGCGGAAAAGAGCCTGTCGAGGCGTATGCGAGGGACTCCGAGCGCCTCCGCCAGCTGCGCCGCGCCGAAAGGACGCGAAAGGTTGTCGCGGATGAGCCCGATGGCCGGGCGAAGCTCGGGGTCGTTGACCGCGAAAGTGTCTGTCGAGGCGCGGGTCACGACGCCGCGAGGCCGTATGCGCACGAGTCTTCTGTCGGGTTCGCCTCCGCACATGAGCCGCTCCAGCGTCGCGGCGGCCGCGTAGCCCACGCGCTCGTGGTCGTGTGCGATGGAGGAAAGCGGCACGCCCTGGTGTTCGCAGATGATGCGGTTGTCGTCCACGCCGATTACGGCGACTTCGTCGGGAACGCGGATTCCGGCGCGCCGGCAGGCGCTGAGGACGTGCGTCGAATCGTAGTCGTTCCATGCGAAGACCGCGAGAGGACGCGGCGACGCGCGGAGATTGGCCTCAAGCCACGCGTTCATTCGCCGCCAGTCGCCCGGGCGCGCGCCTGCGACGTCCGGCCAGAGCCACATCATGACGGGTTCGCCGTCCCACGCTTCGCGGAAACCCTCGATGCGCATGTCGTGGGAATGGTTGTGGCGCACCGAGAAGAACGCCGCATGTCTGAAGTCTCGCTCGGTGAAGTGCCTCGCTGCGAGACGGCCGATCTCGGGATTGTCGCCGACGACTCGCACGACGTCCAGGCGAGTCACGTTTTCGAGCATGTCGACCACGGGCACGCCCCGACGTCGCACTGCGCGGACGAACGAGACGAGCGCCGGTATCTCGTCCACCATCGCCAGGACTCCGTCGCCTTCCCATCCGCGAGGAGGCTCGGTGCGAGGCTCGACGCGAAGGTGCCAGCCGCATTCCCCGGCAAGGCGCGCGACGCCCTGGAAGCGGCTCGGCGGGTCGGGATCTGTCAGCACTAGGACTTCGTGGTTGGTCATACGGTGAGGTATTCTACCAAAAATGCCTGTGATTGGATAGTGCAATCAGACGATTTGACTTTGCTATATCCTTTCACGAGCCCGACATGGTAGAATATTAGGCATGAAAACCAAGATACTCCAATTCGGCGAGGGGAACTTCCTCAGGTGCTTCATTGACTGGATGGTCGAGAAGGCCAACCGGAACGCGGGCTTCGACGGAGCCGTGCAGATAATCCAGCCCATAGGCGACGAGCTGAGCGCGCCTTCGAAGGCCCTGAACGCGCGCGGCGGCCGCTACCACACGTGCCTAAGGGGAATCTCCGGCGGCAGGACGATCGAGGAGATCGACGAAGTCACGTGCGTCAGAGGCGTAGACGTCGCGGCGAACGTCGAGCGGTACGCCGCCGAGCCCGAGCTGCGGTTCGTCGTCTCCAACACGACCGAGGCCGGCATACAGTACGTCAAGGGCCAGGACACGTTCCCTGCAAAGGTCCTGAGGCTGCTCAAGGCGCGCCGAGCGGCAGGGCTGCCGGGTCTGGTGTTCATTCCGTGCGAGCTCATCGAGCACAACGGCGACAACCTCAGGAGATGCGTACTCGCGCACTGCGCGGACGATGGCGACGCCGATCTCGCGGCGTGGATTGAGAGGGAATGCGTCTTCTGCTCCACGCTTGTGGACCGCATCGTCGCAGGCCGTCCCGACCCTGAGTCCGCCGAGCGATACGCCGAGAAGCTGGGCGAGAGAGACGAGGTGCTCGTCTGCGGAGAGCCCTTCCACTTCTTCGTCGTCGAGACGCCGGAAGGCTTCGACCTTGAGGCCGAGCTACCCCTCGCAAAGGCCGGCGTGAACGTCGTATACACACGGGACATGCAGCCCTACCGCACGCGCAAGGTCCGCTTCCTCAACGCCACGCATACGACAATGGTCTATCTTGGGCTTGAACGCGGCTTCACGGAAGTCGCCCAGTGCATAGAGGACCCGGAGTTCAACAAGTTCGTGCGCAAGGTCGTATTCGAAGAGATATTCCCGACCGTAGCCCTTCCCGACGCCGAGAAGAAGGAATACGCCGAAAGCGTGCTGGAGCGCTTCGCCAATCCGTTCGCCCACCACAAGCTCGAGTCCATAGCGCTCAACACGATAGCGAAGTGGAAGGCTCGCTGCCTTCCTGTCGTATGCGACTACGCCAAGGCGTTCGGCAGGCTGCCTGAGGCGATGATGCAGGGCTACGACGCGATCGCGAGGCACTACGACAGCTTAGGGCGCTGAAGCCGGAGGCCGCATGATAATCAACCCGAAGGACAACGTCGAGATACGCGACGACGGGCACAAGTACGCGCTGCGCGACATCGCCGAGGGCGAGGACGTGGTGAAGTACGGCATGCCGATAGGCCATGCGACGCGGGCCATCCGCAAGGGCGAGCACGTGCACGTGCACAACGTGAAGACGAATCTCGGAGAAGTGCTCGAATACCGCTACGAGCCGGACTTCGAAGACGTCGCGCCCATGCCGCCGCCGACAATGACGGCGTTCCGCCATCCCGACGGACGAGTCGGCATCCGCAACGAGCTATGGATCGTACCGACCGTAGGATGCGTGAACTCGCTTTGCGAGCGGCTCGCGGCCGCCGTCGGCGGCATTGCGCTTTCGCATCCGTACGGATGCTCGCAGCTAGGCAGGGACCACGAGACCACTGCCGGACTGCTCGCGGCACTTTGCAGGCATCCGAACGCCGGCGGCGTGCTCGTCGTCGCGCTCGGATGCGAGAACAACACGCTCGAAAGCTTCAAGGCAAGGCTTGGGATCGGTCCCGACGACGCGGACGGGGCTCGCGCGGGCCTGAACATGCGGTTTCTGCGGGCGCAGGACGCAGGGGACGAATACGAGCGCGGGCTGGCGCTGCTACGGGAGCTGGACGCGGCGCGCCCCAAGACGCGAGTGGAGGTTCCCGTCTCGGAGCTTGTCGTCGGTCTGAAGTGCGGCGGCTCCGACGGATTCTCGGGGCTCACTGCCAATCCGCTTGTCGGCCGCTTCTCGGACTGGCTGGCTGCGCGCGGAGGCTCGACGGTGCTTACCGAGGTCCCGGAGATGTTCGGCGCGGAGACGCTGCTGATGAAGCGCTGCCGGACGCGCAGCGTGTTCGAGAAATGCGTCAGAATGATCAACGACTTCAAGGGCTACTACGCCTCGCACAACCAGGTCTGCTACGAGAATCCCTCTCCAGGCAACAAGGCTGGAGGCATAACGACGCTTGAGGACAAGTCGCTTGGATGCGTGCAGAAAGGCGGCTCCGCCCCTGTCGAAGACGTGCTGGACTACGGCGAATGCGTAAGGTCGCACGGCCTCTCGCTTCTCACCGGCCCCGGCAACGATCTGGTCGCCTCGACGGTCCTTGCCGCGGCAGGATGCCATCTGATACTGTTCACGACCGGGCGGGGCACTCCCTTCGGCTGCGTCGTGCCGACGGTCAAGGTCGCCACAAACGACGCCCTCGCGGCCAGCAAGCCCAACTGGATCGACTGGAACGCGATGTCCTGCCCAGACACGGAGGCCTTCGCGGCGAAGGTCGTGTCCATCGCATCGGGCGAACCCGCCCGCAACGAGACTAACTGCGCGCGCGGAATCGCGATTTTCAAGGACGGGGTGACGCTCTGACGCGAATGCGCCGTCCAAACACGCATTACGGAGAAACACAGGCAATGGAATCACTAAACGTAAAGCCGGCGGAGAGCTGCCGGTGGGACGCCGCCAGCCTCGGCGAAATCATGCTGAGACTCGACCCGGGAGACGGGCGCATACACACAGCCCGCGAGTTCAGGGTATGGGAAGGCGGCGGAGAATACAACGTGGTGCGCGGCCTTAGGCGCTGCTTCGGCATGAGGACGACTGCCGTTACCGCGTTTGCCGACAATCCGGTCGGCAGGCTTGTCGAGGACTTCATGCTTCAGGGCGGCGTCGACGTCTCGCACGTCAAATGGACTCCATACGACGGAATCGGCAGAACGGTTCGAAACGGTCTTAACTTCGTGGAACGGGGCTTCGGGTGCCGCGGCGCCAGAAGCTGCGCCGACCGCGGCCTTACGGCGGTCAGCCAGCTTAGGCGCGGCGACATCGACTGGGACGGCCTGTTCGGCCGCGAAGGCGTTCGCTGGTTCCATACCGGCGGCATATTCGCGGCGCTTTCGGAGACGACCGCAGAAGTCGCCGTGGAGGCGCTGAAGGCGGCGAAGCGGCACGGCACGGTCACGTCGTACGACCTCAACTACCGCGCAAGCCTCTGGAAGTCCATCGGCGGACAGGCGCGCGCGCAGGAGGTCAACCGCGAAATCGCCAAGTACGTGGACGTCATGATCGGGAACGAGGAGGACTTCACGGCCGCACTCGGCATCGAAGTGGAGGGCGTGGACAAGAACCTCACCACCCTTCCCGTAGAAGGCTTCCGCAGGATGATCGAAAAAGCCGTGTCGGCATACCCGAACTTCAAGGCGGTCGCGACGACGCTTCGCTCGGTCAAGTCTGCGACAGTCAACGACTGGTCGGCGATCTGCTGGTACAAGGGCACGCTCCACGAGTCAATCAGGCGCCCGGGCCTCGAAATTTACGACCGAGTCGGCGGCGGAGACTCCTTCGCGTCCGGTCTCGTCTACGGCTTCATGACGTTCGACGACGCCGAGAAGGCCGTCAACTACGGCGCTGCGCACGGTGCGCTGGCGATGACCACGCCTGGCGACACTTCGATGGCGACTCTCTCGGACGTCGAGAAGCTTGTAGGCGGCGGCTCGGCTCGCGTCGACCGCTAGATCACCTTCTTAGGCAGAAGCAGGTTCACCAGCTCGTTCAGTCTGAACGGCAGGACTGAGAGCGACCAGGTCGCGAGGCGCATCGGCCACGGGAACGAGATGAGGCCGACATTGCGGTCTGCGCCGCGGAGAATCTTCTCTGCGGCGCGGTCCGCCTCCATGAAGAACGGCATGGGACATGTGTTGCCGTCGGTAATTCGCGAGCGGACGAAGCCAGGGCACACGACGCTGACCCTGATTCCGCGGGGAGCAAGCGCGCCGCGCAACGCCAGCCCCCAGGTCTTGACGCATGCCTTTGTCGCGGAATAGCTCGGGCAGGCGCGCAAAGGGCCATACCCGGCTATCGACGCCGTGATGACGACCTGGCCGCCACGACCGCCGCGCTCGAATGCGGCGACTGCGGGAAGAACCGTGTTGACGCAGCCTCCGACGTTCGTCGCGAAAGTCCGGCGGACGTTCTCCTCGTTCTCCACGCCAGTCGAAACGCCGGCGTTGGCGAACACCCGATCTAGCGGGGCCGCGGCGTCGCAACGCTCAATCCAGGCCTTTGCGGCGGCAGCGTCCGCGACGTCCACGACCTCGCATTCGGCCTTGGCGCGCGACCCGAGAAGCTCCGCGCAGCGAGAGCGGACGGACTCGAGCCGTCCCGAATCGCGTCCGCAGAGAAAGAGCGCGTCGCCGCGACGGGCGCAGGCGAGAGCCAACGCCTCGCCGATGCCGGAGCTCGCGCCCGTTATAAGCGTGTTCATGCCGCCACGCCCTGTCAGGCCCTGTAGCCGGCCTCCTTGAGCTTGTTGATGACCGAGTCGGGATCCTGCGCCTTCGTGATGAGCTCCTCGTAGGAGATGAGGCCCTTCTTGTACAGGTCGGTAAGATGGGAGTCGAGCGTCTGCATGCCGTGCTTTACGCCGGTCTGCAGATCGGACTTGATCATGTTCGTCTTGTTATCGCGGATGCGCGAGCAGATGGCGTCGGTGCGCGTCATGATCTCAAACGCTGCAACACGCCCGTCGACCTCGCCGTTCGCTCCGAGCCGCGGCAGAAGTATCTGCGAAATGACGGCCTGAAGGCCCGCGGCGAGCTGCGTGCGGATCTGCGGCTGCTGGTTCATCGGGAAGGCGTCGACGATACGGTCGATCGTCTCCGCCGAGCCGGTGGTGTGCAGCGTTCCGAAGACGAGGTGGCCGGTTTCAGCCGCCGTGATGGCCGCGGCGATGGTCTCAAGGTCGCGCATTTCGCCCACGAGAATTACGTCGGGGTCCTGACGCAGCGCGCGGCGGATCGCCTCGGCGAAGGAAGGCACGTCCTGGCCGATTTCGCGCTGGGTCACGAGCGAATTCTTGGAAGTGTGGTAGAATTCGATAGGGTCTTCGATCGTGACGATGTGGACGTTGCGCTCCTGGTTGATGACGTCGATCATCGAAGCGAGCGTCGTCGACTTGCCCGAGCCGGTAGGCCCTGTGACGAGAATGAGGCCGCGAGGCTTGAAGAGAAGCTCCTTCACGACCGACGGCAGGCCGATCTGCTCCATGGAAAGAAGCGTGGACGGAATCTGGCGGAGCACGGCGCCGTAGCGCCCCCTCTCCTTGAACACAGACACACGGAAGCGCGTTCCGTCAGGGTGCGCAAGGGCGAAGTCGGCGCCGCCGTTGCGAAGAACCTCGCCCATCTGCTCTTCGGAGGATATCTCCTTCACAAGCCTCAGCGTGTCCTCCTCCGTAAGCGACTCGTCTGCTATCGGCAGAAGCTCGCCATGCACGCGCAGTTTCGGCGGCATGTGCGCTCTGATGTGCAAATCCGAGGCGCCCTCGTCGATTGTCGCCTGCAGAAGCTCTTCCATTCTAACGTCCATTATACTCCTCCCTAGCCGGTTTTTGGTGTAGGCGGCGCCACGCGTCAGTCGGCGTCGCCCATGGTCACGCGCAGGACCTCCGAAAGCGAGGTCATGCCCGAGGCGACCTTCAGCATTCCGTCCTCGCGCAGCGTGCGCATGCCCATCTCGCGCGCACGCTGCCTGAGCAGCGTAGCGGGCGCGTGGTCGAAGATGAGCCTCTGGATCGTGTCGTCCACCTTGAATATCTCGAAGATGCCCTTGCGGCCCTTGTAGCCGGACTTGCCGCACTTGTCGCAGCCGACGCCATGGTACATGTGGTCGGGCACCTGCACGTTCTTCGACCCGCTCGCAAGGCCCGTCAGCATCTTCATCTCGCGGTCGGTGGGCGTGTAGGACTCCTTGCACTTCTCGCAGATCGCCCTGACGAGACGCTGGGCCATCGCGGCGCGCAGAGCCGACGCGACGAGGAACGGCTTCACGCCGATATCGAGAAGTCGCGTGACGGCGGACGGCGCGTCGTTGGTGTGAAGCGTCGAGAACACGAGGTGGCCCGTGAGAGCGGCTTCCATCGCGATGTCGGCCGTCTCGGCGTCACGAATCTCGCCGATCATCACGATGTTCGGCGCCTGACGGAGAATCGACCTCAGCGCAGCCGAGAAGTCGAGGCCGACGTCCTTGTTCACCTGCACCTGGTTGATGCCGGACATCTGGTATTCGACAGGGTCCTCGACCGTGATGAGCTTCTTGTCGGGCGTGTTGATCTGGCCAAGGCAGGCGTACAGGGTCGTGGTCTTGCCCGAGCCGGTAGGCCCGGTGACGAGCACGACGCCGTCAGGCAGCTTGATCAGGCGCTCGAACGTAGTCTGGTCGTCAGACAGGAAGCCGAGCTGCGGAAGGCCGAGCGACAGGTTCGACTTGTCGAGAATTCGCATTACGATCGACTCGCCGTGGTTCGTCGGCACCGACGAGACGCGCAGGTCGAGGTCCTTCCCGCCGACGCTGATCTGGATTCGCCCGTCCTGGGGAATGCGCTTCTCGGAGATCTTCATCTTCGACATGATCTTGAAGCGGGAGAGGATGGCGCCCTGGAGCCGCTTCGGCGGCGAGTCCATCTTGCGGAGCGCGCCGTCGATGCGATAGCGCACGCGGAACTCCTTCTCCATCGGCTCGATGTGGATATCGGACGCCTTCATCTTGATCGCCGTGGTGATGATCATGTTGGCGAGCTTGATGACCGCCGAGTCGTCGCCGGTCGCGACGTCGTCGCCGAGGCCCTCCTCGTCGCGCGTCGTGACGTCGGCCGCGCCTGAATCGGCGTAGAGCTTCGCCTGCACGGCCTTCGCCTCGGCCAGCGGACAGAGCACCGCGTCGATGTCGCGACCGTGAAGCACGTATCGCAGCGAGTCGATCGCGTCGTAGCCCATCGGGTCGATCAGCGCCACGGTTATCGAATCGTCGGTCACGATAACGGGCACTACCCCGTACCGCTTCGAGATCTCGGCAGTGACCACGGTCGTGACGTCTTCTTTGATCGCGTCCGCGTCAATGTGGCAGTATTTGAGGCCGAACTGGTCGGCGATAGTGCCGAGAACCGTATCCTCGTCAAGTGCCCCTCCGGCTACGAGGACGTCAAGCGTCGTCTCGTTGTCGGCCTTCATGGAGGTCGCTGCCGCCTCGACCTGCTCGGCAGTGAGATAGCCGCGCTCGGTCAGCAGCTGGACCACATATTCGTCGTTGCTCGTCATGTGTACCTGCTATTATACCCCAAATAGCCGAATCAGGCAAGGGGCTTGCCTATCGCCGGCGCCGCCTCGAGCAGCGCCTTTGTGTACTCCTCCCTAGGGCTGCAGAGAACCTCCTCGCAGCTCCCGCTCTCCACAATCCGCCCCTTGTTCATCACCACCACGCTCTCCGCAACGCGCCTCGCCGCGCCTATGTCATGCGTGATGAAAAGCACGGCAAGGCCCCTTCTCTCCCTCAGAGACGCAATAAGGTCGAGGGTCTGCGCGCGCACCGAGAGATCAAGCGACGAAACCGCCTCGTCGCACACCAGAAGGTCAGGTTCCAGCGCCATGGCCCTCGCGATGCATATGCGCTGGCGCTGCCCGCCGGAGAACTCGTGCGGATACCTTTCGAGCGCGTCGCCGGAAATTCCGACGTCGCCCAGCAGCTCCGCCGCCCTGTCCCTCGCGTCCGACGCGGTGCAGAGCCCGTGGTACAGCATCCCCTCCGTCAGTATCTCGAAAACCGTGTGCCGAGGGTTCAGGGACGCCAGCGGGTCCTGGAAGACGGCCTGAACCCTTCTGGCCCGCTCCTTCGCCCTGAGCCTCGGCGCCGGCCCCGCGACACGCCCGCCGCCGACGAGAATCTCCCCTTCCCGCGCCGCGACAAGACCTAGTATCGCCCTCGCCGTCGTCGACTTGCCGCAGCCCGACTCGCCCAGAAGCCCGAGCGCGCCGCCTCGCCTGAGCGAGAACGACACTCCGTCCACGGCCTTCACGTACCCTCGCGCCAGCCCCAGAACGCCGCGCCTGACGGGGAACCAGACCTTCAGCCCCCTGACTTCGAGTATGTTGCCGCGCTCCTCGCCCATGCCTCAGCCCTTGAAGCCGTCAAGAACGGTCTGCCGCGTGCGCTTCGACTGCCGCGGATAGTCCAGCGTGTAGTGGAGCCCGCGGCTCTCGTGACGCTTCTGCGCCGACCTGACGATCAGCTCCGCGCACACCGCAAGGTTGCGCAGCTCCAGCGTGTCCGGTGTCACGAGATAGCGGAAGTAGTAGTCGCGTATCTCGCGTCTGAGCGTGCGGATCCTGTGCGCGGCGCGCGCCAGGCGCTTGTTCGTGCGGACGATGCCCACGTAGTCCCACATCAGCCTGCGAATCTCGTCCCACATGTGCGACACGAGCACCGCCTCGTCCGGCGGCACGGCGTTGCCGATCTTCCAGTCCGGTATCCTGGGCGGCCGCGCGCCGAAGCTCTCCGGATGCGGACCAAGCCTCGCCGCCGTCATCCTGGCGCAGACGAGCGCCTCCATGAGCGAGTTCGACGCCAGCCGGTTCGCTCCGTGCAGCCCCGTGCACGCGCACTCGCCGACGGCGGAAAGTCCCTTTATCGAAGTGCGCCCGTCCGTCGCCGCCTGGATGCCGCCGCACATGTAGTGCGCCGCCGGCACGATCGGTATCAGGTCGGAGGCCATGTCTATGCCGAACTCCATGCACTTCTGGTAGATGTTGGGGAAGCGCGTCATGAGGTACTTGCGCCCCTTGCTGCGGATGTCCAGGAACATGCAGTCGTCGCCGGTGCGCTTCATCTCGCTGTCGATCGACCTGGCCACGATGTCGCGCGGCGCAAGCGAGCCGCGCGGATCGTACTTCTTCATGAACTCCCTGCCATGCTTGTTCACAAGGACCGCACCTTCGCCGCGCACCGCCTCGCTGATGAGGAAGCGCTTCGCCTGCGGATGGTAGAGGCAGGTGGGATGGAACTGCACGAACTCCATGTTCTCTATCTTCGCGCCGGCGCGCCACGCGATCGCAATGCCGTCGCCGGTCGCGGTGTCGGGGTTGCACGTGTACAGATAGACCTTGCCGCAGCCGCCTGTCGCAAGTATCGTGTTCGGCGTGCGCACCGCGTATATCTCGCCAGTCTCCTTGTCGAGCACGTACGCGCCTACGCACCTGTTCTCGCCCTTGAGCCCTATGCGGCGCGTCATCACGAGATCGATGACTATCGCCTTCTCGCGGACGTCGACACCCGACCGCCTGATCTTCCTGATCATCGCCGCTTCGCACTTCTCGCCCGTGATGTCGCCCGCGTGCAGTATGCGCCGCGCGCTGTGCCCGCCCTCCCTGGTGAGGTCGAGTTCTCCGTCGGGCCGCCGCGAAAACCTCACGCCGCAGTCGATGAGGTCGCGTATCCCCTCGGGCGCATGCTCGCATATCTCGTGGACCACCTCGCTCTTGCCGAGCCAGGCCCCCGCTATCATCGTGTCGCGCTCGTGGTTGCCGAACGTGTCCGCCTTGTCCATGACGCAGCAGATGCCGCCCTGCGCGAAGTTCGTGTTGCAGTCCTGCAGCCTCCCCTTTGTCGCAAGCACGACCTTGCCGTACGACGCGAGGTGCAGCGCGCTCATGAGCCCGGCCATGCCGGACCCGACGACGAAATAGTCGCAGTCTATCGTTCTCATGGGATGCGCTCGTAGCGCGGCAGGCGCGCAAGTGGTACGTTCTCAAGGCGCAGCGTCTTCGGCCCTTCGTGAGTCTCGCCGAGGTCGTCGCGCCACTTTCCGGCCGGCAGCTCCACGGTCTTCGCGTCGTCGGGCGTCACGACCGGCGCGACGAGCCAGCGGCTGCCGAGCATGAACTGCTGCATCGGACGGTTGAAGCCCTGGTGAGGGAACTCGTACTCCATCGCCCTGACGATGGGCTCGCCCGTGACGGACGCGTGCCGCGCTGTCTCGAGGATGTACGGCGCGAAGTCCACGTGCAGCTGCGCGAACGCGCGGCAGAGCTCCACGCCGGACTTCGAAAGGTGCCGCCAGGGCGCCGGCGAGAACTGCATCATCGGCATGAGCGCCTGCATCGCCGCCGAGCGCACGAACAACTTCTCGTCTATCCTGCCTCCGACGAAGGAGAGCTCAAGGCCCCCGCCCACCATGTCCGCCACAAGATACGGGCAGCCGAGAAGGCCCGCCGCGACGACCTGTGGTATCACTGTGTCCTGCGCCCTGCTGCCTGTCCACGCATGCGCGCGGTCGTTGAGGCGCGTCACGAGCGGAAGGCCTCCGCACTTCCAGCTCACGCGTATCTCGTGGTACGGAAACTCCCTCGCCGCAAGCTCCGCGTAGAGGCGCGTGTAGTCGACGGGGTCCGCCTTCTCGTCGTGGAAACGGCAGTCCTCGATGAACATGGCGGGGTCTCCCGCGTCGAACTTGAAGCCCGTTATGCCGTACTCCGCCGCGAAGTCGCGCAGGGTCTTCGCGTAGAACTCGGCCGCTTCCGGCTTGGTGAGGTCGTAGACCGCGCTGATGCCGCTCCACCAGCGCACCACCGCCGCGTCGTGCGAGCCGGGCTTTCTGCGGTAGGCGAGGTAGTCGAGCCCGTTGAGCTTCGGGTGGTAGCGCAGCCTCTTGTACTCGCGGCTGTCCGGAGTCACGAAGTGCGCCGTCCAGATGAGAGACTTCCAGCCATGCGCGTTGATGCGGCCGAACATCCCCCTGGGATCGGGAAAGTCCTTCGCGTAGAACTCGTACGAGCCCTGGTGCGAAAGCCACCCGCCGTCCATCATGTACACGCCGCACTGGAACCCGCTCTTCGCAAGCTCCTCCGTGAACGCGTCCACGGACTTCTGGTTCGTTCCGTTGAGGAATATCTCGATCCAGTTGTTCCACTGCGGCAGCGAGAAGAAGATGTCGGGCGGCGTCCTGCCCTCGAAGCGCATGTGCGCCTTCGCCGCCGCGAGATAGGCGTCCTTCAGGGTCTTTCCGGCGACGACCGGCTCGACCCTCTCCACGTCGGAGTCGAGAACGAGCCTGCCCGCCCTGAACTCGTAGCCGAACGGCTTCTCACTCCACACGTAGCGCCCGCACGACGACACCAGAAGAGGCGAGGACGTGTTGCCGTGGCCGCGCAGGTCTATCCGCCTGCTGTCCGCGATGCCGTACGGCTGGCTCTGGCCGTCCGCGCCGCCGCCGCCCCACCACCGCTCGCCCTCCAAAAGCGGTATCTCGGTGACGACCGGCACGGCGGCCAGCCGCATCGCGACGAGCGCCGCCACGGAGACGGACAGCGCAAGGCCAGGAGATGACTTCATTTGACTGTTGTTCCTTTCATGCCTTCTTTCACAAGCGACAGCTCCTTGAAGCATATCTCGTCGGCAGGCGCCGACGACTTTATCGACATTGCCACAAGCTCGGTCACCCCAAGGTCGAAGTCGAGGTCGAGCGAGGCCTCCATCCCGTGCCACGCTCCGTCGGCCGGGCAGACGAACTCGGCCCTCTCGGTCTTCTCGTTCGAGAAGACCGCCGCCTTCAGCTTCACCGGCTCGGCGTTCCCGGCCTTCGCCTGGAAGGAAAGCCTGTATCTTCCGTTGCCGTGGCGAAGGAACGCGTCCGTGAATATGTTGACGATGCCGGCGTTCCGCTCGCACTGCTTGAGGCGGTAGACTCTCTTTCCGTCCTCCATGCCGACGGCGTCGAACTTGACGAGCCACGACGGACTCCTCTGCCACGCGCTCCGCGTCGCCGGCCTGTCGGCAAGCAGGTTCTCCCCGTCGTCCGGCTGCTCCTCGCGCAGCTCGCCCTTCCGGCGGTCAACCTTGCGGCAGTCGCGCTGGAGCGACGCTCCGATGTAGCGCTTGTAGGGGCATGTCCAGCCGACTTCGTGCCTGTCGGGAACGGCCGGTATTGCGCTCTTCGCAAGGACGTTCGTGACCGAAAGCCGCATCCGCTCGGGATTCACGACGCACTGCCCGGGTATCGCGTCAAGCCTCTCGCCCCCTACCCAGAGGTTCGTTATGGCAATCGTGTAGTTGTCGGTGTCGAGCAGCTTCGCGGAGTCGTGGCGGACCACCACCGCCGCTCCGCCGCGCTGCCCTATCGTGCGCCAGTCGTCCTTTCCTGTCGCATGAGGCACCGCGACGTTCTCGAAGCCGAAGACCTTCGGCAGCGTGCCCATGTTGCCGCCGACGAAGAATCGCGCGTAAAGCACGCAGTCCACAGCCGACAGGTTCTTTATGTGGAACTGCTGCCTTTGGTGCCTGAGGTCCTGAGGCCCGGGCTCCTTCTTCGCCTCGCCAGTCCCGGTCTCGCTCCACTTCGTGTTCCGCCGCAGCACTCCGTTGTAGATGTTCTCGATTGTCCCTTCGTCGGCCCTGAACACGTCGACGTTCTCCATCTCCACGCCGTAGTTGCTGCCCTGCGGGAATATCGCCTTGCACGACGTCCCGATCGCGACGTTGCGGAAGAGGGCCCCGCCGCCGATGCCGCTCACGACGAGCGCGTTGTCGCCCACGTAGAGCCACGCGCCGTCCACCGTCAGCCCCCGCCCGCCGCACGTTATCCCGTCCGAGCACATCATCGACGCAAGCGCGCGGACGTTCCTGAGCGTCACGCCGTTCGCGAACGTGCAGTAGTTGAACGTGCGGGCGTCGACGAGCTTCACGTCCTCAACCGTCACGCCGGGCGCCGATATCCTCATGAACCCGCGCGACTGGTTCTTCACCTGCTCGAAGCGGAACACGTCCGAGAACGGATCCAGCATCATGCCGCGCCCGTGGACGTAGGCGCCCGGACTCCTCACGACGAGACGGGAGTTTAGCACTGCGCCGGGCGCAATGTAGACCTCCTTCACGGGCGGCTCGACCACCGTCACGCCGTCCTCTCCCGGCGGATCTGTCCACTTGTCGATGTAAAGGACGCCAGGCGCCCCTTTCGCCGGCACCTTCGACGGATCCTCCGGCGCGTCTGCGAAGACGGAAAGTATCGTCTTGTCGTAGTCGTTGAGCCTTATGCCGAAGGACGCAGGCTTTTCCAGCGTCACGGATATCACGCCGTTCGAGAACGAGCTCCTGAGCCCGAGCCGGGACGGAAAGACCGCGTAGCTCTGCACATCCTCCGCAACCACTATGTCGACGCGCACCGGGCCGCCGGAAAACGCGAACTCGCAGAACCTGCGGTTGACGTCCCCTCCGCGCGTCCGCGTGCTCAGCGGGGACTTCTCGCAGTGGTTGTAGACGGTGACCATCTTCTTGGCGTCGCCCTGCACAACCCGCACGGCGTACGCGTAGTCCCGCTCTATCTCACGAGGATATTCAGGATAGACGACTATCTCCGCCGCCGCGGACGTCGCGAACGCCGCCGCCATCAGACCGATCGTCCACTGAACCCTGCGCATTTTCCCGAGCATCCACATTCCTTTGTTTAGTTGTCCGACCCTTTCCTAAGACGGACTTGAGTCTGGTATTTTACCAAATTCCGCGGCGAAAAGCTAACAGACCCGCGCCGCTCCGCGCATAGGCGCGGCAGTTTTGGTATAATACTCGCCACCTAACAATAAGGATGCACAATGAGATCTAGCAAGGAAATTCGACAGGAAGCCTGGCGCATCGTCATGGACACGACATGGCCGCGGAAGATACTGTGCAACGCCTTCGTGCTCTATTTGATACTCATCGGCGCCGCTATCGCAATTTCGGCGATCTACTGTAGCGCCGGCATACAGACATGGGAATCTTTCAGAGAGGCTCAGCAAGCAGCCCGGCGCGCTGGCCTTGAGATGACAGTGCCGTCGATTGCCGAAGCATGTCGAATGACATGTGCAAGCCTGTGTTCATCGTTCATACAGCAGATATTGCAAGGCATCCTCGCGTTCGGAATCGCCACTACGCTCGTCAAATGCATCAGAAACGACAGCGCGAACTGGTTCTCTGCCGCGTTCAGCGGCTTCAAGCGTCCTTTCGGGCTTCTGGGGCTGACGTTGCTCATCGCCCTTAAGATGTTCCTCTGGGCGCTGCTTTTCATCATTCCCGGGATCATCGCCGCCATCCGCTATACATTCGCGATGTACGTCAAGGCGGAGGATCCCGAAATGGGCGCTAGCGACTGCATCAGACGCAGCTGCGAACTCATGGATGGCCGCAAGATGAAGTATGTGATGTTCTGCCTGTCCTACATTGGATGGGCAATCCTCACGATAGCTCCGATTTTCATCGCATTTGCCGTATGCCAACCTGACAGCAAGGCGGAAGAAGTCTCCATGGCAATGGGCGTGACGATGGGCGTCTGCTTCGTGGTCACATTCTTGATGATGATCTTCACCAGCATCTACATGGCAATCGGAAGCGCCGTCTTCTACAGAGACGCCAAAGCCGAACTCTATGGTCCCCGCGACAACCATATGGTGTAGCCTCCTCGTCTCCGCGTGAGGCCACCACATCGCCATAACTGCCGGAATCTTGCGAAAAGACAGTCATAACGCCCCAAAGGCCATGCCGGGGACAAGAGCTTATTGACATAGTAGCATTGATATAGTAGCTCATGCCAGCCTGTACTCCTGCCTGGGCGACTTCGGACTGTCCAGATCGGTTCTTTCTATCATGCCCTTCTCCATCAGCGGCGTCAGGTAGTATCTCGAGAAATGGATTGGGCTCCTGATGCCGACCGCCTTCCTTAGCGCAGACGGCCGCATGAACTCCGCGGAGTTCCACATCCTGCGGATGAACGAGGACTTGTGCGCCTCGAAGCGCGAGACGTACTTCTTCGTCGGGCGCGCCCGCTTGGAAAGCTCCAGATCCTTGTATCCCACGGCTTGAGCCCTACCCGCACTGCAGAATACTCGCTCGCAAGCCCGAGACGCGTCCGTGGCTCTACGAGAACCTCAGAAAACACCTCAAAGAACCCGCGAAATGAAGGAGCCGAAAGGCTGGTACTACACCAGCCGTTCGCCCCAGAGCGGCATGAGGGCGGAGAAGCCGGCCGCTTCGAGCTGGGCCTTCTCGTTCAGTCCGTCCCGATAGGTCCAACGGTAGCGCCCCTTTGCATGTCCCATCTCCTGAAGGTGCGCGATCACGGCCGTCTTCGGGCGGACGGCCTCCTGGCATCCCGCAACCGCCTTCATCCCGCAGCGCGGATGGAACACCCACATGTCCGGCTGGCGCGAGACATGGAGCTTGGCGTGGTCCGAACAGTCTCCGGAATGGAACAGGGTGAAGTTCCCTATCTCCACTTCGAATGTCGTCGTGTAGTCGATGAGATAGCTGTTGTGGTCGCAAAGGCCGGTGACGATCTTCACGTCGCCGTAGACGAACGTCTTCGTCTTCGCGCGGGTGTAGCCGCCGAGCTTCCTGTCGCTCACGCCGTAGTTGTCGAAGAAGTTGTTCACGACCGGCTTGTGCTGGACGCGGTCCATGGCGACCTTGAACCGCTCAGTGTAGTGGTCGTTGTGGTTGTGCGTGATGAGCGCGAAGTCGAGAAGCGGCGCGAACTCCTCCGCCCGCCGATGATGCAGGTCGATGGAGAACATCGTCTTCGGAGTCTTGACCACGAGCCCCATGTTGTACACATACCATATCGCCGGACGGTTGACGTCTTCAACGACGGTGTCCTTCGCCTCGCGGAACACCTTGTCGAACGCCGCCTCCAGACGTCCAAGCACGGGGAATCGGGCGACATGCTCCGCAAGCAGATTGCCGGGCATCTGCGTGCCGGGCGCCCAATACGCCTCGAATTCCTGCGGCGTGATCGCGTCGATCTCGCTCTGGCGCTCGTCGAGGTCCGGGTCTCCGGTTGGCGTGCGCTGCTGGGCGAAAACCCGTCCCAATGCCATCGCAGATGCGGCGGCTACGCAGTTTTTGGTGAATTCACGTCTGTTCATGATGTTGCCGCATTATGACTTGTGCCGCACGCGATTCCAGATGTCCGTTATCGCACAGCCATGTCGGAGCTGTACTCCAGCCCAGGCACTTCGCGCGGATGGTCGGTCGTACCTGCTACGGGAATGAACGTGCCGCTCCAGCGATGGCGCGTCTCTCCTTCGGAAGCGGGATTGGGAATCGTCAGCTTCACGTGGTTCCAGCCCTTGCGCAGCCAGATTGGCGTCGGCTCGCGCATGTAATACTCCTGGTCCGTGAACGGCTCCTCGTCAGCCTCGTAGAGCGTCCACGCCGGCGTCCAGTCCTCGATTGGCGCGCCCTTCTTCAGTCCCGGGCGCTTCCACTTCGGCGGAGCGATCTTCTCCCCGTTCAGTTCGACGGACGCTCCGAAGCGGTTCCACTCGCCGACGTCCGGGAGCGGAGCGGAATACACTAGCCCGTGGTCTCGCGTAATGTTGGTGAAGCCGATCCACGCGCCGACGGTCTGGTCCTTGGGCGACTTTATCCAGGTTTCGGCAATCACAGTCCCGTTGGAGACGCCGCACCCCTCGCGTCCCGGCGAGATAGTCGCCTGGGCGACGTCCTTCGCGATCAGCGCACCGTCTTCCTGCGTCAGACGCCAGCGCATGTCCGTCTGGCGAAGGAAGTGAAAGGGATGCTTCAGGTCGCCGAGCGCGCGGTCGCGCTGCGCCACCACTCGACGCTCGATATCCGCCGCCTCGGCGAGCAGCGGATCGCCGCCATGCGGAAGGCGCTTGCGGAACTGCGGCAGGTCGTCGTCGCGTCCATGCCAGTATGCGTCGCCGAAGAGGACGCACGACGGGAACACCGGCTGGTTGCGCAGAAGGTTCTCGTACGGAAGCCCGACGAATCCGTCGTGCCACGCGCAGAAGACCGCTCCGAAGTTCTTCTCCCCCGCGTCATGCCAGCGGGCCGCCTTGTGGTATGCGGCGACCGACAGAAGCTCGAACGGGTCGAAGTCCTCGATGTACATGCCGATTGCGTCCAAGTACGGCCCGGGATGCGTGTCGGGCGAGGCCTTGTCGGTCCAGAGCATGTTCACATGCGGCGCGGCGCTTTCGTAGTCCTCTCCGGGAACCCAGCTGACGACGGTGCGCCCCGCATTGCCGATCGCCCTGGACATCTGCACAAGCGCATCGGCAGTCGCGCCTTCGAAGTCGCGCTTGTACACCTCGTCCGTTCCCATGTGGACGAACGGCATCTTCTCTTTCGGCGCGAGCGAGCATAGCTCCTCGAACAGCGCGGCGGCGGTCTCGGCGACGCCCGGATCGGACATCGTCTTGAAGCCGAACGCGCGGCGAAACGCGAGCGCGTGTCCGGGGAAGTCGAACTCCGGCATTGTGCAGATGCCGCGAGCATACGCGTAGTCGACGACTTCCCTGAACTCCTCCTGCGTGTAGAACTTGCCCTTGTGCCTGTGCAGGAACGCCCTCTCCGACTGCAGCTCCGGGAAGCGCTTCGACTCCAGGCGCCATGCGTAGTTCTCGGTGAGATGCCAGTGGAAGAGGTTGAGCTTGTAGCGCGACATCACGTCGATGACGTCCTTGACGCCCTGCACCGGCAGGTAGTTGCGCACAGTGTCCAGCATGAACCCCCGCCACTTGAGGCGCGGCCAGTCCACGATGCGTCCGCACGGCACCCGCCCATCGCGCGAGAGGCGCACGAGCTGGTCGAGCGTCACGCGCGCCCATCGCTCGCCGCGCGGACCCGGCGCCGTTATCCGCACGCCTTTCGGAGAGATGTCGAGAATGTAGGCCTCGTCCGCCGTCGCCGCCGGCGCGCCCGGAACCGCTTCGCGGACCACTGTCACGTTCCCGAGCGCCGCCGTCTGGGCAATGCGCGCCCCGCCCGCCGCCGGCGTCTCCACCTTCGCCGGACGCGGCATCAGCTCGTCAACGACGGAGCCCTCCTGGCTCCCCTGACAAGTTCGAAGGGCGCATCCGCCGACAATCGCCAGCGCCGCAATGATCCTCAAAATGGATGGTGACGCAATCATGGAGACATCAGCTGTCGCTTTGCTTCGCGATGACCGGCGCGGACAGGTCGATGGCCGTGACCAGGTCGTTCCTCCAATGCTGAATAGTATGCCGCCACGGCGCCATGATGAAGCCCTTCAGACGATCAGGAGAGATGTTCTTGCGGCAGAAATCCACAGTCCCGGCGAAGTTCTCGACGCAACTGTAGTTGGACCCTGTCGGCATCTGGTCGAATCCGCCGCGCTCAAGGTCGAGATACGCCTTCACAGTATTGCGCGACGCCGGATCAAACGTCTTGCCGTAGTACCAGTTGGACTGAAGGACGCTCTTGGGCATTCGCTTCAGGAACTCGTCGGTGTGCTTCCAGATGTAGTCGCTCCATATCCACGGGCGCATTCCGGCCTTCTCGATCTGTTCGACCATCCAGAGCAAGTCGTGCCACCAGAGATCGCCCTGGCGCACGACGACATACCGATACCGGTCCTGGTGCCCGTAGGTCTCCTCGTCATAGCCGATGTGGAAGAGGCGCGGATGTCCGAAGAGCTCGGCCACGTCACGTATCAGGTCGGCGCAGACCTGGTAGTACTTCGGCGTCGAGACCATGCGGCTGTAGTCCTTGAGCCAGATGTCGTGCGCCGTCGAGAAGTTGAGCTTCGGCACAGGCTCCAATCCCATGGCCCGAAGGCGGGCAAGCTCCTTCCGCAGCTTCTCGGGCGACCAAGACCCCTTCACCGCGAGTTCGGGATGGCTTGGGTACTGGACGCCCTCGGCAAGGTCCATCAGCAGCATGTTGAAGCCCGCCGCACGAGCCTTGTCGGTGAGCTCCACCCAGAGCGCATCGTCGCACCTGAGCTCCTCGGACGGCGCCTTGTAGTGCATCTCGTCCGGCTTGAGGTTTCCCCAGCGAGGCGGCACGCAGTCGCACCACATGTTCGTGCCGAGCTTGAGCATGTAGCACCATGCGAAATCAGGGCGTGCCGGCCCGTCGCTCCAGACAGTCGGGCAAGCGGCCGTCGCGGCGGCCGCGCCCAGAAAACTTCTTCTCGTCATGTCGTTCATCTTGCTTCAATTCTCCTTTTCCACTTCAGCCCTTCAAGGCAAGCTAAAGACGTGTTCGCCGGCAGCGACCTCGCGGCGCGCGCCATCCGGCGTCTCGACCGTCGCCGTCGTGTTCGGCGGCACCGTCACACGCCATTTCCATCCGCCACCGTCTTCATACGCCCAAGCGCTCTTGATCCGGCCGTACGGCGAATCGAAATGCGCGGCGACCTTCCCGATCCTCCTGTCCGGCTTCGGCGCGAGGACGAAATGGCGCCAACCAGGCGACTTCGGGTCGGGCTGGATGCCAGCCATCGCACCGTACATCCATTCCAACACTGCGCCGTATGCGTAGTGGTTGTAGCTCTTCATGCTCAGGCGCAGGAACCCCGCCTCCTTCGAATAGCCGTTCCAGCGCTCCCATATGGTCGTGGCGCCCTGCTCCACAGAATGCAGCCAAGACGGATTGTTCCGCTGGAGAAGAAGCGTGTAGGCGACGTCGGGACGCCCCACCTCATACGTAAGCACGTCCATGATGATGGGCGTGCCGAGGAACCCAGTCTGCAGGCGGTCGCCATGCTCCTGGATGTTCTTCAGCAGGGCGTCCTTCGTCGCCGCGATTGCGTCGGGCTTCTCAAGAACGCCGAACTTCAGCGCGAAAAGCGCCGGCGTCTGCATCCCGCGCAGGCATCCCGGCAGCATCCCGTCGTCCTCCAGAAAGCGCCGGCGCACGTAGGCGAGCGCCTCGTCCGCCATCGCCCGATACATCGCCGCGGCCTCCGCCTTGCCGAGCGCCTCTGCCATCTCCGCGCACATATGCGCATCCATGAGCCAGTAGCAGCCGCCGAGGAAATGCCAGTAGACGAGCGCATCGGCCCTGGGACGCCACTTGCCGTCCGTCCCCTTTTCGAACGCGCCGCCGTCGTGCGACTCCAGCGGCTCGAACGACACCCAGTCTCCCCACTGATACTCGTTGGCGGCCGGCGAATCGAACCGGTTCTTGGCCGTGAGCGCCATGTACCGTTCGATTGCGGCGAAGTTCTCCTCCACGATTGCGACGTCTCCGTAGCGCTTCCACATGGTGTACGGCACGATCACCCCTGCATCGCCCCAGCCGAAGCGCTCCGCATCGTCGCCGAAGAGCCCGGGCGGCGCCACGCCGGCGAAGGAGCCCCCGTCATGCTGCGAATCGCGCATGTCGCGCATCCACTTGCGCAGGAAGCCGTAGACGTCGGCGTTGCGCGACGCCGCCGCGCAGAACACCTGCGCATCCGCCGTCCAGCCCAGCCGCTCGTCGCGCTGTGGACAGTCCGTCGGCACCGAAAGGTAGTTCGAATACTGGCTCCAGAGCACGTTCGAGACGAGCTTGTTCACGTCGGCGACGCCCGTCTCGATCTTCCCCGACTCGCTGGCCTTCGTAACCGAAGAAACCGGCACGGACGCAATCTCGCGGAAACTTACGTCGTCCGTCGCCGTCACGGACAGGTAGCGGTAGCCGAGGTAGGTGAACGCGGGACGGTAGAACTCGTCCCCGTCGCCCGAGAACACATACTCGACCTTCGCGCCCCAATCCCGCAGGACGCGCAGATTGCCGCGATAGACGCTTCCTTCCGGTCCGTCGTTCCCGCGGTCCCTGCGTCCGCCTCCGTCGCAAAGCATCTCGCCCGCCTTCGCCACAACCCGCGTCCCCTCGCGTGCCGCAAAGCGGAACTCCGGCACTGCTGCGGCGTTCTGGCCGAAGTCCACGACGAGCGTCTCGCCCGCCTTAAGCTCGACTTCATTCGCCGCCTCGTACCGACGCAGTATGTTCACCTTGCCGTATGCCTCTTCGGATTCGCCAGTGACGCCCTTCCAGACGTACAGCGCGCGCGGCGCCATCCGCAGGTCCTCGCGCAGCGACACCGCCGGACCTTCCATCGGCACAATCTCGCCCTTGAACTCGCGGCAGATCTTCACCGGCGCAAAGGCCGCGTCCTCGCCAGTAGTCATCCAAGGCGTCTTTTCCCGCGCATCGTATTCCTCGCCGTCGAAAATGCCCGCCGCCTTGACAGGACCCGTCACGCCGCCGCGCCAGCTTTCGTCCGTCCCGAACCGCGCCTGAGTGCCGTCCGCATACCGCAGTATGAGCTGCGCGCGGAAGGCCGACTCCTTGCCGCGGTAGTCCGTCACCTTGTCGCGCCACCAGCCCGCCGTGACGATGGACGAAAGCACGTTGTCCTCGTCCGCACCCCTGTTCACCAGCCCCGTCACGTCGAAGGTGAAGGAGTGCCGCGTCTTGAGGACATGGTCGAAGCCGGGCTTGAGGAATCCGGGCAGCGGCCTGCCGTTCACGTACGCCTGGAACACTCCCTGTCCCGTCACAGTCCACCAAGCCTCCTTGACGTCCTTGCCGTTCCTGAGCCGCTTCGCGAAACACGAGGAGCCCGGCATTGCGCGCCGATGCCTGCGGACCTCCCTGGAGACGTCCGTAGCCGCGTTCGGCACGGCGATCCAATCGCTGCCGCTCCAGTCGTCCGGCGCGATCAGCCCCGTCGTAAACGTAGCCGGCTCCGAAGAGACTTCACGGCCGCGATCGTCCGTCACAACGACCGACCAGACGTACCGCGTTGCGCTCTTCAGGGCCGGTCCCGTGTATGGCACCGCATGCGACGTCGCCTCGCAGACCTTGCCCGACCGCCAGACGTCCTCGCCGGAAGCTGTGCGCAGGACGATCTCGTACGCCTTCTGCGCGGCGCCCTTCCGCTCGGTCCGCATTTGCCACGAAAACACGGGCTTCACAATGTCGGAAGGCTCGACAAGGTGGCATACGCGAAGATTCTCCACGGTCACGTTTGCAACGGACGCTGCCGCACAAAGCGCGGCAGCCGCTGCCAGCAAACAATTATTCATCAATGCGCTGTACACGTCAGAAATCGAAATCGACAAGGATCGGGCGATGGTCGGACGGACGCCAGATGTCGCCCACACCGGCGTAAGTCGGACGCGTGTAGCGGTCGACCACGACACGCGCCTCAGTTACATGGTCGTAAAGCCCTCGCGTCATATAGACGTAGTCTATGCGCGACTTCTCTCCGCACGTCACGTGGAAGTCGTTCGGCAGCCATTCGTGCATGAGATCGACGAGGGGCGTGCTTTCGGCAAGCCACCTGTGAACCGCGTAGCGAGGGGAATCCAGCGGAATGTCGTACATCCGCGCATCGACCGGCGAGCGGGCATTGTAGTCGCCCGCGACGACCCAGTACTGGTTCGTCGCGTCGGGCACGGTGAAGAACGACCCTTTGAGAACCGTCTCGATCTCGTCGCGGCGGGCCAGGTCGCCGCCGAACTTCGCCGCGCTTGCCTTGCGCTCGGCGTCCGACTTGCAGCCGCGTCCCCACGGCGTCCAGTTGAGGTGGACCGTAACGATGTTGATGACGTTCGTCCCCGCCCTTACCTTCGCCCATCCCGATCCTGTCGGGACGAGGGCCTTGGCGACGCTCTCGATGGGATAGCGCGACGTGATGCCCTGCATGTAGCACTTCGGGTCTTCCGAACTTATCCAGACGTTGCCGTGTCCGTACCGCGCGGCAAGCTCCGGCCAGCCTTTTGGGAGAATGCGCTGCGATTCGTCCTTGACGTGGTCGGTCTTGCCCGTCTGACGCTTCGTCTTCACCTCCGCGAAGACGCAGATGTCCGGCGACAGCTTCTGGACCCATTCCACGAAGCGGTTGAAGTTGTCGGTCTGCCCGTCCCACATCCCGTCCTGGATGTTCCAGTAGAGCATCCGCGTCGATCCGCAGGCAGTGCCGGCGAGAACGCCGGCAATCAACGCCAGCGTTCCCGCGCTCAGTATTCGTTGTTTCTTCTGCATGTTCACCTTACCACCACCATAGTTCCCGACGGCGTGTACTCCACCCGCGCCGTCGCAGGCTCGCCCTTTACCGTCTCGTTGAACACCGTGTAGACCGGGACAACCTTGTAGATGCGCACGTGCGGCGCCCTGCCCACCCATGTCAACGTCAGCGAATCGGTCGTTTCGGGCAGGAGCTTGTCGTCTTCATACCATTCGTAGCTCTGCGCACCCGCGGCAACGCACGTAAGCGTGGACGTGTTCCGGGTGTATGTGAGCCTCGCGGGCTGCGGCGCGAGCTGGAACTCCTGCCCGGCAAGCGTGGCGCCACGCACCTTGCCGCCAGTCAACGGGAAGAACCTGTTCTGGCATGTCTCGTAAAGTCCCGCCGCACCGTTCTTTATGCATGGCACGAAGTTCCTGTCCAGAACGCCCGACTTGTAGATCTTCACGCCATAGAGGCGCATGCCTGCCGCATATCTGCCATCGCAGCTGCCTCCAATTCGAAGAGTAGTTGAACACGTAGTGGCGGTAAGAGTACCACCATGCTGCGCCAGCTTGAAGGATTCTAGCGCCACGCCTCCTCTGTATGACGTGACAGTGTCGTTCGGTGCATCGAAGACGAACTTCACCCGTTCATTTGTAATGAAGGTCTTCTTGAACCATTCGTTATCCCCGGTATTACGATCCGTGAAGCGCCAGCCATATCGGTATGCGCCCGACGGATAATAAAGGCTGAACCAGATACCGTCGGTACCGCTGCTCTTCTGATGGAAGAATACCGGAGCTGCAGATGGGGAAATCTTGAAATTGTTGTTCCATACGGCGAAGTCCGCTTCGACTCGGCAATCCTTGGTAACTACATATTCTGTATTTATAAGATGTCCCTCCACGCCGTCAAAGTCGAGATATGCCTCCTTCGCCGCCGCATCCCCCTGAATGTCGCCGCCGGCCTCGCACACGATGTTCGTGTGGGCGTTATTGTCAGGGCTTCCGTACACCGTCGAGTTGCGGCTGCCGTACACCGTGGGGAGAAGACCGTAGGTCGGTGCGGCCAGCGTGTCGCGAAGAATCGGCACGCTGTTGGTGATGCACGGCCGGTAGTCCCGAACCAACGTCTCGACGCCGTTCGCAGTCTCGTAGATCTTGAGCCCATATATCTTCATCGGCATCGCAGGATAACCGCCGGCGCGGAGGCCGACCTGAAGCAAAGTAGAATTCAAATTCGCCGTTACGGGACTGGAGGACGTGATATTGAAGTTCGTGTAGCCAGCGGTCTCCAGTCGAATATTGTTTGCGCTTGC
>JAEEZC010000233.1 GCA_016288465.1 Verrucomicrobiota bacterium
AGCGAAGCGAGCGCCGCAGGCGGGTCAATGCAGGGTGCGGCAACCCCAGTTTTCCTCCTGCTTCCCCTGTTCTCCATGCCAAAAACCCTATCTTCTGTATCTCCTGTTCTCCATGCTAAAATCCTGTTAATCATGTTAATCCTGTCTAAAAACCTTCCCGCGTTCATTTCCATTTCTCCGCTCCTCTTTGTGACCTTTGTGTTCTTTGTGGCTAAATACCATACATGCAAAGCACGACGATCAATGTTGCAACCCAGACTACAGAGGCGAAGCAAAACGGACCCAGCAGCATCACCATTACCGCACGCCCCTGCTTGTTGCCGCGAATCAGTTTCAAAGCCCACCCAAGGCAGCCTGCAAACGAAACTGCAAACAGAATCAGATAGTAGATTCCCCATGTCATTCCGTTGATCATTTCTGCTTCCTTCCATATTTGTTTTAGACAGGATTCACAGGATTAAGACCTCATCCTCTTCCCATATCCTTGCTAATCCTGTCAAATATCTCTTTGCATATTTAACCACAGACTTCCGCAGACTGCGCTGCGCTAACGCTTGCGTCTTCTTTATCCTGGCCGAGCGTTAGCGAAGGCCCGTCTGCGTTCGTCTGCGGTTCTTCTTTCTCCTGCTTTAACCTCAGACTTCCGCAGACTGCGCTGCGCTTACGCTTGCGCCTTCTTTATCCTGGCCGAGCGTTAGCGAAGGCCCGTCTGCGTTCGTCTGCGGTTTATCGTTGTACCACTCGTTCAGCTTTGCGTTGAACTCGAGGCGAGTGCCGCGCGACCATTCCTTGACACGATCCGTCATGTCCTCGACATGCATCGTCACGCGGCGGCGCGGCACGAAAGGCGACCAGAAGAACCACAGGAAAACGCTCTTGATGAAAGTCGGCACGAACGAGGGAGAGGTCTTGCGCCCCTTGCGCGACCAGATCGAGCCCCACAGCCCGCGCGTGCGGACGCCGATGACGCGCACGCCATCCGGCAGGTCTCCGCATATGTTGTACGCGAGCTGGCGCGTGCCGATGTCCTCGCGCTCGGGCTCGGTCTGTATGTGGCCCGACGGATAGAATATCACGTTGCCGCCCTCTGCAAGCGTCGTCTTGACTATGTCGCCGAGGCCGCGCGCAATCGTCGCGCCCTTGGCCGTGCGGTGCTTGCGAAGGTCGGGCACTGCAACCGCGCCAAGAGTCTTCAGCACATGCGGCGCGACGATGCCGGTGTGGAAGAACGACTCGTCGGAAAGCGGCCTGAGCGGCGTCTTCCAGAACTCCGCGCCCACGAGCATCGGATCGACCATAGCCGGATGGTTGGGCAGAACGAGCAGCGGCTTGTCCTCTGCGACGGACTTCAGTCCGTCGACCTCCACCCTGTAGCGCCTCGCGAAGATCCAGCGGCCCGTGCAGAGCAGGACCTTGCGGTAGCTCGCGGCAAAGGCGACGGGCGCGGCGAAGAACGCGACGGCAAGCAAAAGCAGAAACGCCCTCGGACCGAACAGCCAGCTTACGAGCGCATAGCATCCGCTTGCCGCAAGCATGAAGAGAAACGACACCTGGTTGAAGTAGGCGAGCATCGTGTTGAGCTTCGGGCCCTTGACGACCTTCTGTATCTCGGCGTCAAACGGCAGCTTGAAGAACCCGAGGTCGAACGCAAGCACTCCAAGCACAGCGCCGAAGACGTTCGGCGAAAGCGGCGCGAAGTAGAGAAGCGCCAGAAGCGCGGACGCGATCCAGCCCGTGACCAGCGTCGCGCCGAGCAGGTAGCGCTTTCTGTCCACAAAGCCCGCCGCTATCTGCCCGGCGACTATGCCAACCGCCGCTCCGCAGAGAAGAAAGCCGGTGTGCGTCGAGTCGAGGCCAAGCCCGGCCTCGGACTTGCCGAACACAAGGAGTCCCATCTGAAGCATGGCCGCGCCCCACCAGAAGACCGAAAGCGTGAAGACGACCGCGTTCAGACCCTCGTAGCGCCCTGCCATCCGATACGCCCTTCGGATGTAGCGCACGGGATTTATCGCATGAAGCGACCTGTTCAGCTCCTCCTCGGCGCGGACCGTGTAGCTCGCGACAAGCCCGAGGACGGCAAACGCGATGAAGCAGGCGGGCGCAAGGTGCAGTTCGACCTGGTGCATCTCCAGGTATCGCGCCTCGATGTCCGGCACAAACCCGCCGACGATCGTGCCGAGCAGCACGCCGAGAAACGAAACGCCCTCCATGCCGCCCATTCCCGTCGAAATGCGGCTCTCCCCGCCTATGTCCCTGACAAGCGCGTACTTTGCGGGCGAGTAGAGCGAGCTCTGCAGCCCCATCAAAAGCACCGAGGTTATGACAAGCCAGGGCGAATGCGACATGAAGCCCGCAATCGCAACTCCCATTATCGGCAGCTCCGCCCATTTCGCCAACCGGACGATCCGGCGCTTCGCCCAGACCGCGGTGAGTCTGTCGGCAAGAGGCGAGCAGAGGATGAACGGCAGCACAAGCGCGCCTGCGGTAACGCCCATCGCAAGCGACTTCGCGCGCTCGTCGGGAAGCCAGCCGATCACCGTCAGCCCGGCAAGCGTCTTCAGGAAGTTGTCGTTCAGCGTCCCGAAGAAGTTTGTGACATAGAGCGGTAGAAACGATTTACTGGTTTTCATATGCTTCTCCTTAATGGCGGGGACAGTCCCCCGCCTCACCAATCAGGTTGGGGCGACTGGCCTCGCCGCCCGCTTTCCTTGGCATTAGCGCCGCGACAAGCGAAGCGAGGGTGTGACCAGGAGTGACATCCCCCGCCCATACCTCCGCGGCGTTTTTCAATATGTACTCGTTGCACCAGACGGCTCGCTGCTTGTTGACGCCGGTGCCGCTGGGCGCTGGCGATATCAAGAGCCCGCGCCCTTCGTTGCAGGCGGCCACGACAGCCGGCTCAAGCTCGCATTCCGGCGGTATGCCGCCAGGACAGACCTTGACAAACCGCCGCCCGCTCGCAAGCGCCTTGGCAAAAATGGCCCGTTCCTGGGCGCTGGTAAAGGTTGAAATCACAGGGTCGGTGCGACGGGTCTCCGAACCCGCCGCGCCCCGCGCCCACAACCGACGTGGCTTAAGTTCGGCAGCGCAGGCGCCTTGCGAGGCGAGAAAGCCGACGAGCCGCACGTTCAAGAGCGCGACATTGCCAAAAGCGTAGCTCGTCACCGCGCCAAAGCGATCGCGCGTCCATTTGGCCGGGTTTTCGCGAATGTAGCGTCGATAGCCCTCAAGCTGCTCGCGCGTCGTGACGAGCTTGTCCCAGAAATCGCGCTGCCAAGGCGTCGTCCCGACATCGACGGCCTTGCCCTCGGCCACCATGTCGCGATAGAGCTTGGACACCCAGCTCTTGAAACGGCCAACGACGAAGCCCAGATCATGATTGGTGTGGCGGGCCACCGTGCCCGCCTTTTCTTC
>JAEEZC010000234.1 GCA_016288465.1 Verrucomicrobiota bacterium
CAACGAGGGCCGTCTCGGGCCGTATGTCGGCAGGGAGATGTACGCGTTCGTCAAGCGCACCGATCCGGACAGGCTCGTCATCCACCAGGACGGCGACAGGTGCGAGTGGCTCAAGTACGACGACGAGGAGGGCTGTAACGACGTCGGCAACTCCGACTACGACGTTGGTCCGCGCGACATCTGGGAGCGGGGCTCCTTCAACACGGGCCGTCCTTTCGTCTGCCACGAGTACCTTAACCTCTGCGTCAAGCAGGACACGCGGCTCGAACCGCTCTACACCGGCGCCTGGGCGGCGCCGGACACTCGCGCCGACCGGGCGAAATGGCTTGCGGCGCGAGGTCTCGACATGGCGTGGGGCGACGCTCTTCATGACGCGCAGCATGCGCTCCAGGGCGTGTACCAGAAGCGCGGGCTGGAGTGGGCGAGGAAGGATCCGTTCTGCGACGGATACTGCTTCTGGACGGCAGTCGACGTGGTGGTCGCGAACGGCAGGATACATTCGGCGCAGGGACTGTTCGATCCGTTCTGGCAGACGAAGAAGGGAGGCCTGCCGCCTGAGCGGTTCGCGCTCTTCAACGGGCCGTCCTGCGTCCTGCTTGACACGCCGGACGACAGCAGGGTCTTCACTTCGGGCGACGAACTGACGGCGGACTTCCTGTTCGCGCACTATGGCGACGCCGCGCTTAAGGACGCGAAGCTCAAGTGGGCTCTGTGCGCTCCTGACGTCATAGCCGAAGGCTGCAGGGAGGTGGGCGACGTCGAGCTGGGCCCGGCTCGTAAAGTCGCGACGGAGAAGATAGTGTTCCCGACCGTGGAGAAGGCGACGAAGGCCGTGCTCCGCGCCGAAATAGGCGGCGTGTGCAACGAATGGGACTTCTGGCTGTTTCCGAGGCGCGGCAGGCGCGACGGCAGGGACATTGCCGCCGATTCTGCGCTTCTGCCGGCTCTTGCCGGGCTTTACGAGGGCGTCGCAGATGCCGCGGCGCCGTCGGCCCGTGAGGCGCGTGTTGTCGTCGCTCCGTACGGAAGCAGGACGGCCGAAGAGGCGCTTGCGCGCGGCCAGCGCGTGCTGACGATATCCGGCGGCGACGGCAAGGCGAACGTCTCGCTTGGCTGGTGGTCGATGGGCAATCAGGTCGGAACGGCGCTTGCGAAGGGCCATCCTGCTCTCTCCGGCCTGCCGCACGAAGGAGTGATGACGCCTCTTCTCTTCAGAGTCGTGAAGGAGGGCGCGCATCCGCTCTCGGCTAAGGACCTTGAGCTTGCCGCGCCGATAATCGTGGGCGAGGGACGCAAGGACTGCTATCTCTACCTTGGAGAGGTTAAGTGCGCAGTCGGAGGAGCGCGGCAGATCGCGGCGTTCGGACTGGACGTCCTTTCGGGCAGGCCGGAGTCGGCGGCGATTCTGGACGGAGTGGTGGACGAACTGAGGCGCTGAGACGACATTGGAGTCATGTGCATGAGAAACTCGATTACAGCAGCTTGTGTCTTCGCCGCGCTGTCGGCGTCCGCATCGCATGTCGTGCAGACCGGCTCCATCGCCGAAGGCGGTCATGGCGTCGCAACTGCCGAGACCCTGACGAAAGACGGCTGCGGCACGCTGCTGAACCTCTTCCACGGAAAGTGGACGCCCGAGAAGATACGCGCCGTCGGCGCACACTGCCGCGCGCACGGTTGCACGTTCACAGTCGACGAGATGTTCAACCGCTGGAGCGGCGGCTGGAAGAAGGAGTACGAGCCGCAGAAGGACGCGCTTCTCGCGGCGATTCGCGAATACGGCGACGTGTGCGAGGGCACCCAGCACTACAGCGAGAGCGGCGGGCTGATGTTCTACTGGCACCCGAAAAACGCGATGCACCGAGGGCAGCTCTCGCCGCGCGTTCCAAAGGGCGGCAATTCGCTTTCGCAGGCCTACGCCGAGACGTGCGCCCAGACGAAGCGCGATCTCATGCAGGCGAAGGACGCAGGACTGCCCGCGCCGTACTTCTCCATCGAATGCTCCTTCGGCTTCGCGCCGCATCTTCTGCGCGCGGGATACGACCGCGTCGATCTTGAGGTCGTCTATTCGGACGAGCTGGAGCGCGCCTACGCCGGCGTGAAGACGGCGGCCGAGGCGTTCGGGCGAAAGAGCTTCGGCACTGACATGGCGATGGACTGGTACGGCGGCATGCAGAGCGACGGACTTTGGGAGGCGCGCTGGCGCACGTCGCTCTACCATGCCTACATCCGCGGCGCAGACCCGATCTACAACGAGCACGGGCTCATGAGCCTGATGAGCCATGGCCGTAAGTTCGGCCACGACCATCCTGTCTCGCGACGCTACCGTAAGGTTCTTGCCGACTTCACGTCCTGGTGCCGCGCGCATCCGCGAGCCGACGGATTCCCGCTCGCCGCCGTCGGCGCGATCCAGGGCCGGTTCGACGGCTATGCCGGGATATTCCAGACGCATCTCTTCGGGCAGCGCACCAACGACGCCTTTCGCGTGACGGAGGCCGACCGCACCGCATGGCGCCTGTTTGACGGGCTCTACCGCAGG
>JAEEZC010000235.1 GCA_016288465.1 Verrucomicrobiota bacterium
CTCACCTGGAAGTGGAAGGCGACGAGCGGTCTCCGCACCGCCGCCGACTACTCCTTCGACGACCTCTCGCCGGCCGGCCTCGCGCTCCACTACGACGGCCTCCTCAACCAGGGCGTCGGCGTCGCGCGCTCCACGACCGCGACGAAGTGGGTCAACCTCGGCTCGCGTCCCGGCATGGACCTCACACGCGCCACGAGCGGCTCTGACGCCACAGCCATAGGCGGATGGGTTGACGACGGCTATCGTTTCGGCGGCAGGTCGCAGTTCAACAGCGCCGGCGGCCAGCAGTGGGCGACGACATTCTCCGCGCAGGCGCTCATCGATGCAGCGTATGACGACAACGGAAATGTTGACGGAACCGAGAAAGGCCATTACATCGCCGCCACGACATGGAGTTGGTTCGGTCTGGTCGTTTACGGACCGGGTCAAGAGGCGCGCTTCCAGGTTCAGAACATCGGCAACAGCAAGAACAACCCGCACTTTACAACCGAGACCGGCATCGACTACATGACCGCCATTCACGACGCAAAGTCGAAGACTGCCGTTGTGTTCCCGGGCACGAAGGCGCCGACGAGCGGTGCGGCGGCGGACGGATACAAGAGCTTCAGCACATTCAACGGCATCGAGAACAACGCTTTCCGCCTCGGTGGCTGGGGCGGTGGTCCGAGCGGCTCCCAGAACCTCGTCGGCACCGTGAAGAACTTCCGCTACTACGACCGCGTCCTCACGGAGGAGGAGCTCGTCCGCAACCGTAACGTGGATGCCGTGCGCTACTTCGGCGAGCTGGGCGTCACAAACGTATTCGTTGTCGCGGGCGGAGGATCGCAGGCCGAGACAGGCGCGTACAAGGTGGAGGGCTTGTGGACGTTCACCGCCAAGACCGTGAAGAATGATGTAAACAAGACCGTGCCCGTCGTCCGCTACGTGGTCGAGACGTTTGTCGACGGCCAGCGCACCGGCAAGACGGTGTACAACGGCAACTCCTTCACGTATTCCGAGAGCAACGCGAACTACCGCGGCAAGGTCGTCCGCCTTACGTGGAAGCCGGCGTCGCTCGGCCTGATGATTATGATTCGCTAGGTGGCGTGGTAAAGTCTCGGTCGACCGGACGAAATGGCCTTTATTAACCAAATGACTACAACCAATCAAATGAAAGCGTCAAGAAGAGATTTTCTGCGTGGAACCGTTGCGATGGCGGCGACGGGCGCGGTGGAAGGGTGCGCGACGGCTGGCGTGCCGGGTGTGCTCGACCCGTATGCAATCGGCGTCATCAGCGACATTCATACGGGATCGCCTTGGGCGAAGCAGAAGTATCGCACGGGACGGGAGTATCCGTGGCTGCCTGAAATGCCGCGCCGCATGGTGCGGGAGATTCTCGCGCTGCCGAATCCTCCCGCCACCGTCATCGGGCTTGGGGACGTCTCGCTCGCGTTCGGCGAGCCTGGCGACTACGAGCTGGCGGCCGAAGTGCTGAAGCCTCTAACCGATGCCGGCATCAAGCTGGTGCTTGCGATGGGCAACCATGACATTCGCGCCGAGTTTCTGAAGTTCTTTCCCGGCTACGACAAGACGACTAAGGTGCCGGGGCGGTTCGTTTCGGTTGTCGAGACGCCGCATGTCGATTTCATCCTGCTCGACTCGCTCAAAGAGCCGAAGCCTGAGGATCGCGGCAAATACAAGGCTCTAGAAGGCTGCGAACTCGGCGATGCTCAGATGAAATGGGTGGAGGAGACGCTTCCGGCGCTGACGAAGCCGACGTTCGTCTGCGCGCACCATATGTCCGAGCCGCTCAAAATCGGCAAGCTCTGCGCGAAGTCGCCCAAGGTGGTCGGCTACCTTCATGGGCACCACCATCATTGGATGACGAACTACATCTTCAACGGCTACTCCGACCGCGCCCGTCCGATTCGCTGTCTGGGCCTTCCGTCGCTCGGACTCGACCGCGACGTTGGCTGGGGGCTTTTTCGCACAACGCCGACGAAAGCCGTCCTTGAATGCAACGCGCGCGATTTCTACTTCCCGGTGAAGCGTCCTGCGTCGGAGCGTCCGGCGGCATGGGACGGATTCGTCAGCGACTGGGCCGGAAGACGCATCACGTTTGAGTTTGCTTAGGAAAAGGAACAACTGCAGATGAGAAAGATGGTGTTGATGGCTGTCGCAGCCGTGGTTGCGACGGCGGTTTTTGCGGAGCGTCCTGTTACGCCGGAGGCGCTTGAGACGCTGAAGCACTCGCTCATCCACCGTGGCGACGGGAAGGGGCGTCCTGACAACACGATGGAGGCTCTGCTCTACACGTGGTCGAAGGGCTACACGCCGGAAAGCGACATCCGCTACACCAAGGACGGCAAGATAGTGGCCTTCCACGACAATTCGCTCAAGGGGCGGAAAATCAGCGAATGGCTCTGGACCGAGCTTCGGGAGGAGGACGTCGGCTCCTATCGCGGTCCGCAGTATGCGTCGTGCCGTGCGCCGCTTTGGGAGACAATCTTCACGGCGATGGAGGAGAACCCGGTCCGCAAGATGCACATCGACTGGAAGGACGTGCCGCCCGAGAAGGTCGCGGAGATGGTGAAGTCTCACGGTCTCGAGAAGCAGTGCTGGTTCATCACCAACATCTACGGTCTCATCAAGCGCTACAAGGCCGCGCTTCCGGAGGGCCAGGCGCTTCACTGGATGAACCTCGGCAACTGGAACTACATCGATTTCGACAAGCCGGGCGAGATAGAGAAGTGCGAGGCGCACATGATGGCGTTCTTCGAGAAGGCGGCGGCCGAGAACTTCAAGGACATCGACAACGTGCAGCTCCACTGCCAGGTGCGCTACGGCGCCGACGGCAGTATGAGATTCTGCCCAAGGCCGGAGCTGTTGAAGAAGTGCGTCGAGCGCCTTCACGCCGCCGGGGTCGAAGCGTCGATGTGCGTGTGGCAGGAGGAGGCGAACCGCCCCGAGACGTATCTCGCTCTTTGGGAGTTCGGCTTCGACTCGTTCGGAACGGACTATCCGGAGGCGCTCTACAAGGCGGTCGAAGTCCTTAGCAGTCGCGTTAAATGACAAGGCAGCGTACAATTGCAATATCAAGGAACAGCAAATGGCGACAATAGCAATAATCGGTTCGGGAATGATGGGGAGCGCGCTGGCGTTCCCTGCCCGCGAAAACGGAAACACGGTGCGGCTCGTGGGGACTCCCCTTGACCGCGAGATCATCGACGAGTGCCGCAGGACGAATCGCCACCCGAAGTTCGCGAAGCACTTCCCGAAGGGCATACCGCCATTCCCCGAGGGCTGCGAGTTCTACCAGATCGAGGAGATGATGGACGCCGTGAAGGGCGCGGACTTCGTGATCGGCGGCGTGTCGAGCTTCGGCGTCGACTGGTTTGGCGAGGAGGTGCTGACGAAGCTTCCGCCGGAGCTGCCGGTACTCTCCGTCACAAAGGGGCTATTCGACGTCGGCGGCGACGATCCGCTGGGAGAACGGGCGGCCCGCCCGTTCAACGGTGAAAAGCTCCTCTGCTATCCGGAACTCTGGGAGGCGAGGCTTGCCGAGAAGGGGATCAAGCGCGACATCTGCGC
>JAEEZC010000236.1 GCA_016288465.1 Verrucomicrobiota bacterium
CGGCAGCATCAGGTCGGGCTGGCAGATGTACAGCACGACGAACGCCAGCAGAGGCGCAGACGCCATCGCGATCGCCTCGAACTTGCCCTGCGCCGTAAGCGTTGCGAGCTTCGCCTGGAACTCCGTGCGGTCCCTGATCGTGTTCACCAGCTGCGACAGCACGTCCACCAGGCTGCCGCCCGTCTGCAAAGTGAGCTTCACGGCGCTCGTTATGAGGCGCATGTCCTCGCACGGCATCCTCTCCGAAAGCCTGGCGACAGCGTCCGCTATGCCCATTCCGAGCCGATATTCCCTAAGCGCGACCGCGACTTCCTCCTGCATGACGCCGCCGAGCTGCGCGCTCACCCTCTCAAGCGCCTGCGGAAAGGCCATCCCCGCCTTCATCGCGTTCGCGAGCCCCATCACCAGATCGAGTATCCGGTCTTCGAACGCCTGCCGCCGCTTCGCCGCGCGCATCTTCGCAACCCAGCGCGGTCCGAGCCAGGAGAGCAGCGACGAGCCCGACGCCGCCATGACATGCTGGGCGACCACGCAGACCGCCGCGAACACCGCCGCGAAGACGAGCGCGTACGTCGCAAGCTCGCCGGCCGAGAAGCCGAAGATGGACCCCCCTTCCATCCGCTAGACCTTTGGCACGAACACCGACATGTCGAGCCCCAGCGTGCCGCTCTTGCGGCGCTCCTCTATGAAGAAAGGTATGTTGCCGGTCGCGGAGTACTCGCCCTCCACGGTGCCGCCCTCCCCGATTCCGCTCTGGCGGAACTCGAAGATGTCCTGCATCTGTATGACGTCGTTCTCGCGCCCCGTGACCTCGACTATCTTCACGATCTTGCGGCTTCCGTCGGGCAGTCTCGTCTGCTGGACGATCAGGTCGATCGCGGACGATATCTGCTCGCGGATCGCGGAGCTCGGCAGGTCGTAGCCCGCCATCATCACCATGTTCTCCAGCCGCGAAAGCGCGTCGCGCGGATTGTTCGCGTGCGCTGTCGTAAGCGATCCGTCGTGCCCGGTGTTCATCGCCTGAAGCATGTCGAGCGCCTCGGGCCCGCGGCACTCGCCGACTATTATGCGGTCCGGCCGCATTCGCAGGCAGTTTATCACGAGGTCGCGTATCGTGACGCGCCCCTTGCCCTCCACGTTCGCTGGGCGAGCCTCAAGGCGCACGATGTTCCTGTGCGAAAGCTTGAGCTCGGCGGAGTCCTCGACCGTCACGATGCGCTCGCCCTCGGGTATGAACTGCGAGAGGATGTTCAGAAGAGTGGTCTTGCCCGAGCCAGTGCCGCCCGAGACGAGTATGTTCCTGCGCGCCTTCACAGCCTCTTCGAGGAAGAGCGCCATCTCCTTGGTCATCGAGCCAAAGCGTATCAGATCGTCTGTCGTGAGCTTTCTCTCGGCGAACTTCCTTATCGTCATCGACGCGCCGTCAAGCGCGAGCGGCGGCACGACGGCGTTGACGCGGCTTCCGTCCGGCAGGCGCGCGTCGACCATCGGGCTCGCGTCGTCGACATGCCGGCCAAGCGGCTCGACTATGCGCTGTATTATCTGCACCAGATGCTGCTCGCTGAAGAACCTCACGCCCGTCTCGTAGAGCCGTCCGGCGCATTCGACGAATATGCGGTCCGGCCCGTTGACCATGATTTCGGTGATCTCGGGCTTCCGCAGCATCGGCGAGATCGGACCATAGCCCACAAGCTCGTCGAGAAGCGCCTGCCTCAGCGAATCATGCGGCACTCCGTCCGGCAGCTCGTGGCTCACCTCCCTCAGCACGCGGTCGAGGCAAGCCTCGGCCTCCGCGGCGAGCGCGCCGTCCTTCGCCTTGCCGACGTTTGTGCCAAGGGGGTCTATCTGCGCAAGGACGAGGTTGTGGATGCGCGACTTCATCGCCATCATCTCGTCGGTGCACAGAAGTGTCGCGTCCTTGAACATCTCCGAGAACGCGGTCGGCGAAGCGGGCCTCGCGGCCTCCGGCTGCGGCGCGGGCTCCTCCTTTGCCGGAGCGTCCGACGACGCGGCCTCGGGCTTCGGCTCCGCGCCAGCGCCGGGCACCTGCGCCGTCTCAACGCCAGGCATCTTCGCTGTCTCGGTCAGCGCGGCGGACTGCTCGTCGTCCACCACCTCCAGACGAGACCTGCCGACCGTCACCACGTCCCCGGTCGAAAGCGGCGTCGCACGGGTGATGCGCTCGCCGTTGACGAACGTCCCGCCGAGGCTTCGCGCATCCTCGACATGCAGCTTGCCGGACCTCATGAGTATGCGCGCGTGCGCCCTGGAGACGGACGGGTCGTCGATGACGACGTCCGTTTCGTGGCTGCGCCCGACCACAAGCCTCGCGCCTTCGGCAGGCGCGTCCACGACCCACTCGACTCCGGAGCCGGCGGAGAAAACCTTGAGCTTCATATTACCAGCAGAACCAGTTTAGCCAGCTCCAGAAGCCGCTGAAGCGCTTGCGCTCCTCAAGACGCTCGTCGGTCGTCTTCGCGCCCTCGGTCTGGACGGGTATTGATATGTCGTTGTCGACGCCGAGGTTTCCGTCCTGCGAAGGGTCCAGAACCTCGGGGCAGACCATGATGACCAGGCGGCGGTCGCTCAGCGACTTGCCGTCGGCCCCTACAAACCACTTGATGACGGGCGTGTTGCGCAGCACCGGGAATCCCCTCAGAGCCTGCTGGTCGACGAGCTGCCCGAAGCCGCTCAGCAGCGTCGTGCGGCCGAGCGCGCAGCGTATCTTCTGCTCCGAGACGTCCTCCTTCTTGTCGATGTCGTCGCCGACGCCGTACTTCTGCACGCTCGAGACGCTGATGTTCATGTCCAGCGAGACCGCGTCAGCCGAGACGAGGCCGCCCTTCGCCTTCACCTCGAAGCCGTAGGGAATCTCCTTGAGGTCCGCGACCTCGGCGCCAGAGACGCGCACGTTGAGAACTCCTCCGCTCTTGAACCGCGCACCCTTCTCGTCCCAGTTGCCGAACGTCGTGTAGCCCTTCTCGGAGACCCGGTTTATGCCGTTCTCGCCGAGCAGCTTGACGACGCCGTTTAGCCCGAGGTTGAGCGTCGCCACGTTGCCGTGGTTGCCCTGCCCGCGCAGAAGCCCCTGTATCGTGTTGAAGACCCCGTCGAGCACGAAGCCCTCGTTGTTCACGTCGCCGAGGCTGCGGATGTCGCTCTCGCCGATGACCATGTACGCGACCGAAAGCCGGATCACCGAGCTGTCGATGGGCAGCGTGAGGATGGTGCTGATCGCGTAGGGACGCCTCTCGGCCTGCGCCTTCGACGAGTCGGCGCCGTCCTCGGCAACCGCAAGCCATGGCTCGCCCCTGAGAACCGTCATGACCGCCGCGCGCTGCTGGGCGTTCATGAGGCGGGACTGGACGGACAGGATGCGCGTCCGCTTGTTGAGGTCTAGCGCGACCGTGTTCATCGGCCACTTCTCCGGCTCGCCCGCGAAAGGCCTGAATTGCGTCTCGAAGCCCTTCTGCGCGAACGTCTCCTTCAGCCGCAGGAGTATCTCCGGCCCCGGACTGAACACGGCGAAGTTCTTCACGACCTTCCCGTAGTTCGCGAGCACCTTCTCAAGGTACTCCCACTTCTGGATGCTCGAGACCTCGCCGTCCAGCCGGATGAAGTTGCCGCGTATCTCGGCGCGCACCTCGGGAACGGTGTCGAGGTCCATCGTCAGCGTCTCGAGGACGGACGCGAGGTCGCCGACCACCGTGATCTCGTACTTCTGCGCAAGGCTGTTGTCGCCCAGCACGTCAAGGTCGCAGCGCCCGCGCTTGAGGCCCGTTATGCGCATCGAGGCGCCGCCTAGCGCCTCCACGCGCGCGACGTCCTTGTTGGACGGCGCGTAGCTCTTCACGGCGAAGGGCGTCGTGATTGTCGTCGACTCCCCCTCGACCACGGATATCTGCTCGATCTCCTTCGCCTGCGCGAAGAGCGCGAATGCCGCGGCCGCAGCCGCAAGTGCGAGTCTTTTCATGTCGTTGTCTGCCCTCCGGTTTGTGTTTTCCAAGTCGGGAACAAGCCTACTTGCCGGCCGCCGCGTCGGGCAGCACCACAGGCTCGAGATTCTCCCTCAGCCCGTCGAACGTCCTGTCCGTCACGATGCCGACGTCGCGGCGCTTCAGCACCTGCGTGTCGCCAGTGCGCCGTAGCGCCGGATAGAGCTCCATCGTCCGCTGCGCGGCCACTATCGTCGCCGACTGCTGAGGCGTCAGCGCCACGACTATTGTGCCCGAGCCGCCGGAGTCGTCGTCGCGGCGGATGCCGTCGCCCTTGCCGATGTCGAGAACCCTCACTCGCGGGAAGATCACGCTTGTCGCGCGCACCTCGACCGTCTCGGGCTTCTCGCTCATGTCCTTCTGCTGCACCGTCTGCTGCATGACCGAGGTGCCGAGAATGGCGATTTCGTCGCCCGGCTGAAGAAACCTTACGAGCGACGGATCCGAAAACGTCACCGGAACAGCCCATTCGCCCTCGGCGAGCGCGGCGGAAAGCCGTATCTCAAGCCCGGCAACGTCGCTCGCGAGAAGATAGTCGCCGCGCGCGACAGTGCGCACGGAGGTCTGCCCGACGATGCGGTTGACCTGCGTCCACGGTATCGCCTTCAGCGGAGCCGACCCGGACTCGACGCGGCGCTTCATCAGCCACGACTCCTTTATCTGTCCGTCCTTCGGCGTTATCTCCTTCGCGGCGGCCACGACAAAAACGTAACGGTCTTCGCGGTCCGCGTCCTTGGGCCGAATCATCCTGCTGACGGCAAAAACCGCAACAAGGCCCAAAACCACTGCTATCACCAGCGGAATCGTGTTTTTCATTCCCTGCTTTGCTCCAGTCCCGTATTACGACTTCTTTTGATGCCGCTATTCTACCATATATGGCGCAAAACGGCAACCCTTCATAGTTCTTACCCGAATTCTTAAGCGCAGTCTTAAGCGCATCGTCTGCGCTTTGAGAACTGTCCTGCGGCCGCCCCGACGCTGGATTTCCCATATCCTCCTTTGAACGTCAGCATCCCGACATTCGGCTTGTCGCTGTCAACGCGCTCGTAAACAACCTCCGCCGCCGTATGCTCATGAACGGCATAGTGCATCTTGTTCTGCACGGTGGCAAAGAACTCACGTGTGATATCGGCACGAGGATCGTAGTCTGTCGCCGTTGCATACACGTCGGCAACCTGCTGATAGAAGTTGCGCTCGCTTGAACGGATGTCGCGAATGCGCTGCAGCAGTTCTTTGAAGTAGCGGTTGCC
>JAEEZC010000025.1 GCA_016288465.1 Verrucomicrobiota bacterium
ATCGTATAGGCGTGAAGCTGATCGCCAAACGCCTCGGGCGTCGTGCGAACGAGGGCGCTTCCCATCGCGCCCGCGTTCGCCGCGAAGATGGGCGTTCCTGTGAAACCAAAAATGTGGTAGCGGCGAAACGCCTTGGTGATTTTCCGGTGAAGCTCCCCAAACTGGCTCCTATGGCACTCGTCGAAAACGATTACCACTCGTGACTTGAAGACAGGATGCTCGGCCGTGCGCGAAACAAATACGCCGAGCTTCTGAATCGTCGTGATGATGATCTTCGCGTTAGGGTCGCCAAGCTGCGCTTCAAGCACCTTTGTAGAGGTGTTGGAATTTGCCGCGCCCTTCTGGAACCGATCATACTCTTTTATGGTCTGGTAGTCGAGGTCGCTCCTGTCGACGACAAACAGCACCTTCTCGACGCCGTCCATCTTCGAGGCGAGAATCGCCGTCTTGAACGAGGTCAAGGTCTTGCCGCTTCCAGTCGTGTGCCAGACATACCCTCCGCCGCGCGTCGAACCCTCCCAGCCGTGATTGCTGGCTACACGCAACCGCGAGATGATGCGCTCGGTCGCGGCTATCTGGTAGGGGCGCATCACGAGCAGCGTCTCGCTCGTGTCGAACACGCAGTAGCGTGTCAAAATGTTCAGAATGACATGCTTCGAGAAAAAGGTCTTCGCGAAATCTACAAGGTCGCCGATCGTGCGGTTCTCGGCGTCGGCCCACCAGCTCGTGAATTCGAAGGAGTTTGAGGTAAACCTGCGGCCTCGAAGCCCGCCGCGCCGCACGACGGCCTTGTGAAATTCATTGAGGTGCCTTAGACGCGTCGTGTTCGCGTAATACTTGGTATGCGTGCCGTTCGAGATCACGAAGATCTGAACATAGTTGAAAAGCCCCGAGCCACCCCAAAACGAGTCGCGCCCATAGCGGCGTATCTGGTTGAACGCTTCGCGTATCGCAACGCCGCGCCGCTTCAGCTCGACATGCACAAGCGGCAGACCGTTGACCAAAATAGTGACATCATAGCGGCAATCCCTTGTGCCGCCCTCTGCCTCATACTGATTAATGACCTGAAGCCAGTTGTTGTGTATGTTCGTCTTGTCGATGAGCCGTATGTTCTTCGTCGTGCCGTCGTCGCGCTCGAGAATCTGAATATAGTCGTCCTGTATCTTGCGCGTCTTTTCAAGCGCCTGTTCGCGCTCGTCGGCGATCTTGGTCTTGAAGAAGCGCTCCCATTCGGTGTCGGTGAACTTTATATGGTTCAACGCCTCTAGTCGGCGGCGAAGGTTGGCGATCAACTCGGCCTCGGTGTGGAAATCAAGGTATTCGTAGCCCTGTTCGCAGAGAAGCGCGATGAACCGTTTCTCGAGTGCAGCTTCGCTCTCGTAGAGAAGCGAGTTCTGCTTCTCCGGCTCGTAGCTTCCGACGACCGTATACTTGTCGGTCTCGGCAACTAGGGCGAGCTCGCTCACGAGAGGTCCTCCTCGTGGGCTAAAGGTTTTTTAGCCGTGTAGAACGTGTAGATCGTGTAGAAAAGCCCGCTCATCAACTGGCCTCCTTGAAGCTCAAGAGCTTGTCGCGGTAATACTCGTACTGCTTCTTCCTCAACGCAATCTCCGCCGGCAGCCCCTCGGTCAGCGAGTTGCATAGCGAGTCGAAGCGGTCAAGTATGGCAACTATGCGCTCCTGCTCGGCGAGGGGTGGAACAAGCAACTCGACTTTCTTAAAGTTCTTTAGAATTATTCTCGGCACACCACCCTTGGTTGAAAACTTTCGAATCACTTCTTCCTTAAACTCGTTTCGTCTAAAGTAATACGCTAAGAATTTTGGCAATATAATTTCTTGTCTTGGGCGCAACAATGCAATTGATGACAGCAACACGATCTCGCGTTGCCCATCAAAAGGGAAAGCATGCTTAAGCATCAACGCGCCATCTTTTGCGATCAAAACATCACCGACCTGGGGCTGACATCCGTTTCTGACAAGCAATTCATAATCTGATCTCGATATCTTCTTACATTCAGAATAGTCAAAACCATTAGCCGTCATGTCTTTTACCGACGGCATATCATACCCCTCCTCGGAACTTTTAGGACTAAAATGTGACCCATCGGTTATCACCGAACATAAATTCTCCAAAAGATACTTCTTGCCAACCGAGCCAGTGAATAATTCGCGGCGATAATGCTCATATTGCTTCTTTCGCTTCGCCAGCTCCGCTGTCAGCTCCGCTGTCAAATTTGCGAAATTGTCCAGTATCTGGACAATTTCGCGCTGTATGGGAAGAGGCGGGAGAGGGATGGAAAAGTTTTCAATCATCGGTTTCCTTATGGAAGTAACTGTTGCCGTGACAGCTTTTCCTAAAATAAACTTCTTAAAGTATGCTGTTAAATAGTAATACGCAAATCTCGTGTCAAGTGACGATGTCACAAAATGAATTCTATAAACTCGCTGGTGAAGCGCGTATTTGCCATTTACGTGGTGAAATATGTCTCCTATGCCACCTTCACCTGGTATTATTATCGCCTCTTCGTCAAACTCAAACTTGTTCATTCTCTCAACAGTCTGCGATCTAACGAAAAACGGGTATAGGCCATCTTCTACTGCTTCATTTCTATTTGAAGAACCAGTTCCAATCTCCGCCACTTCCCCCAGCTTCTTATACTCCACCCCGTTGGGGCAGAGGCGGGCGATCATCTCGCTGAGCTTGCTCATCAGGCGACCCTCCTTTCTGCCGCGCCCGGTCGCACCACCGCCGCCTTTACCAGCGCATCGATGTTGGAGGGCTTCATGCCGCGATAGTTGATCTCTGCCGCGCCGTCACCTGCCATAAGCTGGGCAATGCGGTTTAGCGCGCAGGCGTCAAAGCGCGTCATCTTCTTTTCGCCCGGCTGGTACGGCCAGCCAGCGGGCGCGAGCATCAAGAGCCGCCCTTCGCTCGCGCTGTCGAACGCCCTGCCGCTCGGCTTGAAGAGCGGCGCGAAGCCCTTGTTTGAAAGCGTAATCAGCTTTACATTCGCCTCTAGCGCGCGGCGGGCGATCTCGCGCTCGCCGTCCGAGATGCAGGGCGATATCAAGACCGCGCCCTTCTCGGCCATTCCGAGCAGCATCTTGAGCTTCTCGCCAAACTCCGGCGTCTCGCGCTCCACAATCGGCCGCCCCGCCTCGTCGCGGGCGATCTTAAGCCCGCCGCCCGGCTTTGCCACGCGCCTGTAGGCGAGATAGGCGCGCGAGCACTGTATCTGAAAAATCGCCGGCGACCTCAAAAGCGCCTCGTTGCCAATCGCCTCGAAATGGGCAATCAACGGCCCGGCTGGCGCCTCGCCAACAGAAACCAACGGCAGGTCCTGTTGGTTGAGCGTGAGCTCAACTGCCATGTCGCGCTTCACGGTAAAAAACTTGCGATAGAGGCGCTTCACCGCGAGGCGGCGCGGGTTGTCGCGCAGGTAGTTGAACATATTCTCCAACTGCCCCTCGCGAAAGAGAATCGTGTCTTGAAAGCCCTCGGCCCAGAAGCCCGGTTTGCCAGTCGCCGCCTTCGAGCTGCCGGTCTTGAAGCCCGCCAATATCTGGCCCAGCGGCCTGGCAAGCCGCTCAGTCACGTGCAAAATGCCATGAATGTGGTCGGGCATTATCTGGATTTCAAGCGGCCTTATCGCGGGCGTAAGCTCGCCCATGCGCCGCCACTGGGCCTCGACCGCTCGCCCCGCCGCCGTCAGCTCGACGTGGGCCTCAACCTGCACTGGGTCGCCCTCGCCGTCGCTGTCGATTACAAGCCGCCCCAGCGCCTCCGAGCGCCGGTCGGCGAGGGCGATGGTTATCTGGTAGATGCAAGGGGCCTTGTAGTCCCAGCCCCAGCAGCGTTGAAGCATTCGCTTGGACTGCTCGGCTGACGCCGCGCCAACGGAACCACCGCTCATCGTCGCCCCCCGTTCTGTTGGGCGGGCGTAAGCCCAGCATCGCCGTTTAACTCCGCTACGATCTTGTCGATTGCGGCGCGTAGCTTCGCCTCGCGCTCGACGATTTCCTTCAACTCGGCCTCAAGCTTCACGATATCAATCTTCTCGCGAGTGTCCTTCTGCTCGACATAGGTGGAGACCGAAAGGTTAAAGTCGTTCTCGGCGATTTCGTCGCGATGCACGAGCCGCGAGCGGTGCTCGACCTTTTCCTTGCGCTCCGCAACGAGTGCGAGTATGCTCTTGATGTTGGCCTCGGTCAGCTTGTTGTTGTTCGTGACCTTCACGCACTCTTCGCTCGCGTCGACGAAAAGAACGGCGTTGTCGCGCTTGCCCTTCTTCATCACCATGATGCAGGTCGCAA
>JAEEZC010000237.1 GCA_016288465.1 Verrucomicrobiota bacterium
ATTGCCGTTGCGGCGCTTTGCGCGGCAACTGCGTTCGCAGACTCCGCGACGGACAGCGCGATACGCATGGAGGAGACCGGGATAGCCGTCTTCGGCCATTCGGACTACGTAGAGCCGAAGGCAGCGTATCCGACGGCGGCGTCCGGCACGATCGCCGACGAGACGAACACGTCCGCGAGCGCGACCTCGGCGACAACTTCCTGGTCGCTCTCGGCGTGGTCTGTCGGGCGCATGATCTCCGAGCAGCCGCCAGACGCGAAGGTGGGCGAGTTCCTCACGCGCTTCCCGCGCGAGGCGAACGAGATCAACTGGGATGCGACGTTCGCTGCGATCCGCGCGTCCGAGGCGGGCACCAATGGCTACGTCCAGGTCATCGGCGGCACGACGAACTTGACCGAGATGCTCCTCATCACCCGTTCGGGCGCGATGGCGGTACCGTTCGTGCTCAAGGACGGTACGAGGGTCGATAGCGTCTATACCTTCTCGGCCGCGACCGCGTCGCGCCCCTACCGCCTCTTCGCGACGCGCCGCGATGAGGGCAACAGCGCCGCGTTCATCGACCTGTCGGGCCGCTTCGTCCGCTTCTTCGGCGATCCGGCGGTCATTACGCCGCGCTACGCGGTGACAACCCCGGGCGCTTCGGGCGCTGCTGCTTCGAACGTCGTCTGGGGCATCGACTACGACCCCGTGACGTCGCACATGCTCACGGCGCGCTACATCGTCGATGAGGCGAGCGGCACGATCGACTGCCCCAAGGGACAATTCGTCCTCGCCTACTACGACACCGAGACGAAGGATCACCTTGTCGCCTCCATTGTCGTCGAGATCTCGCCGCCGGCCGTGAACACGCTCCAGGCGACGGTTGGCTCCGAGCTCAGGCCCGTCGGGGGCGGCTGGGACATCGCCGGCCTTCAGGGCGTCGTCAACAAGGGCGCCGTAAGGGACAATGACGACGCCTACTCTCCGTACGTCGAGCGTTTCGCGGCGCCGAGCGGACAGGAACTCTCGAACAAATACCACGGCAAGGTCTACGCGATCGCACCGACAGACAAGTCGACGAGCGGCACCTTGAACATGGCGATGCCGTGGAAGGCCGACATCTACTGGAAGACGTCCGACCCGATGGGCGTGATGTGGACGTTCGAGAACGACTGGTATCTCATCACTTGGCCGGCCGACACCTACCGGCTTGTCATTTCGGACAATCCCGCAGAGCCCGGCCTCAAGTGGTCGATCCCGACCAACTACACCGCGCAGGTGCTCCGCTACAAGTCGCCGGATTCGCTCGTCGCGCAGCTGAACACCCCTGCGGGCGATGTGACGGTAAACGGGGAAGGCAATTTCGTGCTCAAGATCATGACAGAAGCGCAGGACATTCCGTGGTATCTGCCGATGCAGTCGTGCTACCGCACGAGCACCGATGTGCTCGCCTCGACAGGCACCGGCGCAATCGTCGCGGACTGGCCGATCGGCTTCGCGGTGACGATGTTCACCGACGCCGCGGCCGGCACGGCCGAGAACGCGGCCAGGCGCATGGATGCCTCGCTGCCCGGCTACATCCACGCCCCGGCCTCCGTGGGGCGGAACTGGAACCCGCGCCTCTACCACGAACCGTCGCCGGACGGGGTGGGCGACATGGGCGATGATGCGATGGGCGTCATCGAGGGCGCGGGCAACTCGTCCTCCAAGAGCGACCCCTACGAGAATCTCAAATCGGCGATCTACGGCGTCAACGAAAGCGCAAGCCCCGTCGAAGTGTGGTGGCGAGGGAACATCCAGCTCCCCGACATGCCGACGCCGATTACATATCCGGGCCTTGTCGAACGCTACCGCTTCACGTGGGCGGAGACGCTCCGTGATGGGCTTCTCCCCAATATCGTCCTTTCGTCGAAGCTTGGCTCGGCCGACCCCACGATGAAGGCATTCGGAGGCTGCTCGCTCGCGTTCATAGGCAAGGACGCCTATGCCAACATGAACGGCGATGTGCCTCTCGCCGGCGTCACGAACGTCGTCAGCTTCCAGGTCTATTCCTCAGATTTCGCGTTCAACACGGCGACTGGCCGTGTCGCGACCGTGACGTCGGGCAGATCCACATTCGCCGTCTCGCTCACGCAAGTCTCCGATACGAACCTCGTGTTTTCGAGCGAACTCGACGGTGTGCTGCAGAGCACGTTCCACGTTGCGCGCGACGGGTGGGCGGATGTCGGTTTCGTGCTGCCGGCCGGATGGTCCGGAAGGAGTGCGACGCTTGCGCTCGGCTCCGCTGGAAGAGACAGGGCTGCGGAGGGCTTCGCGTTTGATGACCTCGCGGTCTGGTGCATTGACGAGTCCGGGACGAACACGGCGGACGCCGTCAGATTTCTCTTCGCCGAGACAGACCTTGAGACCACCCCCGGCGACAACTCCGAGCGAATCGCGGCTGACAGCTCCGGCCACGGCTACCAGCTCGTGGCGCACGGCTTCTCGGTCGCCGGGCGCGGCAGTCCCCGTGAATTCAACGGCAGGCTCCGCGCCGATTCGGGCGTCGAGCCGGCGATCTACTGGCAGAACGACCGGGAGGCGATCGGCTGGAACCCGAACGAGGAGCACGCCTTCCTGAAGCTCGACGGCGACTATGTCGTCTGGGCGATGCGCAACGATCTCAATACCGATGATTCCTCCGAGCCGGTCGTCCTCGTGCAGTATTCGAAGAACGGCACGGGCGCAATGCAGGCGTACCGCGTCGTCACGATGTCGCACGACTACCCGTCCTTCACCAACAATGTCGTCGCAGGCAATCGCATGATCCCTCCGGGTCCAGTCGGCAAGCTCGACGGGACAAACACGGTGTACGGCGCCTACTCGTCGTTCTGGACGTTCGACGACGCGAATGTTGCCTACGTGGACCGCAAGGGCACGGCGTGGGCGCGTCGCGACGGCGTTGTTATGGCGCTCTATTCCTACCCGATGCAGGAGGGATTCTACTGTCCGTCTCTCGGCGACAACCAGCTCGCCGTCGGCAAAGACTACGTCGGCTGGATGAACTGCGTCGACATCAAGAACCCCTCGGCGGAGAACCTCCGGGACATCAATACGGCGCTTCCGTGGAACTGGCTCTCCGTCTGGCCGGACGAGGACGGCGTGCCGACGATGAAGGTGGCGCAGGTGCTCACCAAGGCGACGGCAGGCCTGCCCGAAGTCTGGAACGCCGCCTCTATGGCGATTGCGTATCCGAATCCCCAGGCGTCGGCAGACACGAACGCGGAGACCGTGGTCGACATCATCGACCCGACCGTGGCTCAGTGCGCCAGCCTTCCGATCGAGGGCAACTTCGCCGCCGAATACGGCTTCACGCTCGGTCCCTCCGGCACGTGCTTCCTCCGCGAGGGCAAATACTATTTCTCGCGCCTGCCGCCTTCGATCGCAGATCGCTTCTACATCGACACGAACGCAGATGTCTCGCGGCGCATGAACCTGATAGGAAAGCTCGTTGAGAAGGAATCGGGCGGCTCGTATCTGGAGCTCAACGTCCTCACCGACGCGGAACGCACGGCTCTGAAGAAGATCTGCCCGTCCACCGCCCTCGGCAAGGCCCTCTGGGACGCCAGTGTGGACACCCTTGCGACTGCCCCCGTCATTTCCTCCGTCCGCAACAGCACCGACCGGAAGACCACCGTCGGCAGACTGCCGTTCTCCTATGTGTTCCAGGACAAGGAGGAGGTCGTGGCGTGGACCAACTTGCTTGCGACGACCGGCGTCATCATCGGAGGCGTGGCAGGCGGCCCCTGCGTCGTCACTTCGACGAACCACCCGGCGTACGTCGACAATGCGACTACGCCCGTCGCCTCCATCGGTTCTTTCAAAATAGAGACCGAATACCTCTACGCACCCTCGACAATCAGGGCCTGCAAGCGCTCCTTCGAACTCAATCCGCCGACGGGCTGGACAAACTCCTGGACCGTCACCTACGGCCCTAAACAGGTTTGCTACGTATCCGGCGCCTTCACCTGGACCGCCACCGACGTCAAGTCCTTCACCACCTATGCCCCGCAGGATCATTACGCGCTCGTCGCCAACGGCAACGGCTCCGGCTGGGTCACGCTCATCGAGAACGACAACCCCGACGCGTCGGTCGTGAACCCCGGGCTTCCCGTCTCAATGCACGTCATCCGCGTTGCGCCAGAGCTCTACCTTGACGGCATCGCCGTCCTGACGGATCCGCTCAACAAGCTCTCCGAGCGCCTGACGCTCCTCTACCGTACGCCGCTTGGTGATGCCGCGAACAACTACGAGTTCGAGTGGAAGTACGCGACGCCCAACGCCGATGGGACGCTTTCGACGGACAAGGATTCCGCAGCGTGGACTGACAAGACGGTCCCCGCCGTCCAGGCCGGCCTTACGTCGCTGCAGCTCGGCGAGAATTCGAATGTTCAGGACTTCGTGAACACCTACTACGCGATGCGATACCGCGCGAAGGAGGGGACGCTTGCCGCCGCGACCGTCGGCACCGGCTTGTCCGGCTGTACGGACGAGCAGCTCGCCGAGGGCTGGGTGCAGCGCGTCCTCAATTCCGTGACGCCCTTCGCGCAGCGCGTGGAGGACTTCTACGCGAACCCGAGCGACATCTCCTACACGATGCTCGAGCAGATCGGCCGTCCCTACCAGGGCGACGTCGCGCTAAACAACGACAACCTCACCGAGGTCGGCCTCCTTGAGCTCTACCAGACGATCTTCAACAAGGTGGAGTCCATCCTCATCGCGGCGGGCGGCGAGAATGTCGACCTCTCGAAGCAGCTCATCCTCGCAACGACCCGCATGGGCG
>JAEEZC010000238.1 GCA_016288465.1 Verrucomicrobiota bacterium
CGGGCGTGTAGTCCATGAATCCCGCGACCATGCGAGTGTAGACGAGGTTCACGTCGTTCGACACGACTACCTTTCGCCCTCCTGAACGGCCTCCCTGCTCAAGGCCGTAGACGCCCTCGTAGTTGAGGATGTTCGGATACATGCGCTGTAGGCCAGTCGGCTTGTGGATTCCGTGGTACATGACGACAAGTTTGCGCTCCGCCGCGTCCGCAGCGGTCTCCTCAAGGAACCTTTCGACATCCTGGTCGTCGCGCTCGATGAAATCGATCTTGAAGCCCTTCGCGCCCATCGCGGCATAACGGTCGAAAACGCGGATGCGCGTCGCGCGGTCGTAGAGCGGCGACCATGCCGCCCAGAGGATTACGCCGACGCCCTTCTCCTTCGCGTATGCGATCACGCCAGGAACGTTCACCTCGTCACGCGGCTTTTCGAGGTTCAGCTTTTCAGACCATCCCTCGTCCATGATGATGTATTCGATGCCGTTCGCCGCCGCGAAGTTCACGTACTCCTTGTACGTCTCGAAGTTGCAGCCTGTCTTGAGACCGGGGACATCGGTAATCTTGAAGCCGTTCCACCAGTCCCACGCGACCTGCCCAGGCTTTACCCAGGAAAAGTTGGGAGTGGAGGAATTGGGGGCGGCGAGAGCATATACGGCATCGGACGCAACGAGGTCTGATGGCGTATCGCCGAGGACGAACACGCGCCACGGGAAGGCACGCGTGCCGCTGGTCTTCGCAAGGTACGACTCGCGGCTTGCGACCTTTATCTTGCGGCGAGCTTTCTCGACTTCCCTCGGTACGCCCGCCTGCCACGAACGCAACGTGTCCGGCTCTCCGTCCTTACGGTAGAAGTTGAGGCCAGGATAGTCGCGAAGATCCGATTCGGTGACGGTCACAACGCCCGCGCCTGGCACTGTCGCAGTGAAAGGCGTCATCACGATCTGCGGATGCCCGGCGGGAACGCTTTCCACCGGGCCGATCTGCGCGGGCTTCTCCCAGCCGGACATGAAGCCGGCCTCGACAGTGTAGCAAAGCTCCGCGCCCTTCGGGAAGCGGACGGTAGTAGATTCGGCGCTTACCTCAATCTCGCCCTCGAACTTCGTCTCGAACCGCCACGCCACTCCGTCGTTGCGGGCGTGGAGTCGCACCGCCCATTCGCCGAAATCGACCTTCGTCTCGTTCGCCGCAAGGTCGATCGCTGACTTCTTGTAGAGCGGCGTCGCGAGCGTGCCATCGACCTTGCGCGTCGTCGCCTTGGGTTCCGCTCCCGCGCCGTTCAGCGCGCCGCGTCCCTCTACGGCAAGCGAAAGGCCCGTCGGCTCGACAATCGCCTTGCCGCGCCGCCAGACGGAATACTTCATGCCCTTCTCGCCAATCTCCAGCCGCAGCTCATTGAGTCCGTCCGGCGAAACAGAGCTGAATCTTCTGCCGCACGCATCCGCCGCAGACGCCACAGGCGCGACAGACGGAACGAACGGAACGCCCGATGGATCCTTGAACAAGTCCGTGAGCGACACTCCCTGCGAGCGAGCCATTTCGACCGCGCCTCTGGCGTAGAAGAACGCGCCCGCGTCGCGAACGTGAGCGGCGTCCCGCTTGCCGTCCGGATAGTTCGCGTATTCGCCGGGCTTTATGGTCATGTAGAGGCCCTTCGCCTTCTCGAGGCCGAGCTTCGGCAGATTCTCCTCGGCATAGCGGTTGAGGTCGAGAAGCGGCGCATTAAGCTCCGCCGCAACCTCGCGCACGGCCGCGACATACTGGCCCAAGCCCGTCGCTCCGCCGTCTACCGACATGACGCCGTTCTTTTCGCTGAACCCGCTCGAATGCGCAATGGACGTTGCAAAGGCGATGCTCGCGTCCTTCGCCTTCACGTCTGCCGCGAAGCCCTTCAGGAACGCCTTGTACTCGTCGATCGTCGAGTAGTCGTTCTTAGGCGGCTTGTTGCGCTTCTTGTTCTTGTCGTTGTGACCGAACGAGACGATCACCCAGTCGCCAGGCTTCAGCTTAGACGCGATGCAGTTCTCCCAGCGGCCTGACTCGCGGAAGCGCCGCGCGCTCCATCCGCTCCGCGCCAAGTTGTGCAGCGCCGCCGAGTCCTTCATGAACGACTTGAGCACCTGCCCCCATCCCATCTGCGGAAACTCTTCGGCCTTGTAGTCGGCCATGATGGAATCGCCCGCCATGTAAAGTGCGGCGACACGAGGCTTCGAGACGTCCGGGAACGCGCCGAGGCGCAGCATCGTTGCGCCGTAGGGCACAAGCTCGATCGTCTCGACTCCGTCGCCGATGATTGCGGGGCGCTCAGGGAGGTCCGGCGTGAAGCGGTCTTCGTCAAGATTCCACTCTATGCGCTTCACGGACACGCGAATCCTGACGTCCGAAGGATTCCTGAAGAAGCCGTCACCCGCACCCGTCCCTTTTTCTCCGCTCCCCACAACTTCTGCGCTGTGCGCGGCAAGCGCATAGTTGAACGGACCGGCGGGTCTGAGGTTCCACGACTTGAACTCTGGGTTCGCGCTCTTCTTGCCGTTCATGTTCGCATGATCCCCGGAGTCCTCGACGCGCTCCGCCGGAATCGGATACGCGAACATGAGCGGGCCGCGACTCACGACCGTTCCCTGACTCGCGTTGGAGAATTTCCCCGCCGCGCGCTTCACGCCGCGCTTGACGTCCTTGTTGTCGACGACATGCCGCCTCGCAAGTTCCTCGAACCTGACGTCCATCGGGAAGTCAAGCTCAATCATGTCGCCGTCCGCGAACTTGCGCTCGATCGTCGCAAACGCGCCGGGCTTTGCGGCGGCGACGCTCTTGCCGTTGACCTTGACGGACGCGCCACTCCTGCACCAGCCTGGCACGCGGTAGGTGAACGCGCTCTCCGCCGGCTCCTTCACCGAGAAGCGGAAGACTATCTTTCCGTCGAACGGGTACTTCGTCTCTTCCTTGATCTTCGCCCAGCCAAAGTCGATTTCCGAAGGACCGTAGAGCGCGGCGACAGGACGCCCCTCCTTGTCCTTCATCCACATGCGGGCGATGAAGTTCGGGACGATGCGCGAAACGTTGCCGGCGCAGCACTCCGTCTCGTGCGTCGGACGGTACTGCATCCATGTCGTGCCGTAGTTCTGCGGGTTGTGGTCTGAGTTGGAAGTCGCGATGAACTGGTTGACGTTCGAAAAATACTGGAGAGACCTGAAGTCGTCGCCAATCGCGCCGAAGCCGGCGTTGAAGACGCAGCGTTCGATTCTGTCCGCATACGCGGCGTCGCCAGTCGTTTCGAGGAAGTATCCAAGCGACCATGTGTAGTCCACCACGTCGCATGTCTCGTGGCAGACATGGACATTGTTGCCGAGAGTGCGCTCGGCAGAAGTCGGGCAGCCGTCCGGCAGCATATGGTCGCGCACGAGCTTGCGTTCGACGTTGACGGCCTGCTCGAAGTACTCCCTCTTGCCCGTATATGCCGCGAGCAGCATGGGGACTTTCATCTCCTCGCAGTAGGTGACGCCGTGCATGTGGATGGCGTCGTCGTTCGAGCAGTTCTGCGGAGCCAGCTCGTTCTTCTTCTCCGGCGGGAGCGGTCTTCTAAGGTTCCACGCCTCCTCCGCGAGGTCGAGAAGCCGCTTGTCGCCGGTATGCGCGTACGTCCAGAGCAGTCCTTCGACGTTGACGATGTTGCGAAGTCTGGAGACGTGCTTGGAGTCGTAGTTTAGGAAATTACGCCGGAGCGCCGCAGGAATGCGCTCGTCTGGGGAAGCGTCGTACTTCGCCTTCATCACGCGGAAGAACACTGCGAGCGGCCACATGTCGAAGCCGTCCTTCAGCTTGTAGCTGGCGGCGTCCCAGAGGCTCGGATGCCCGAGGTGTCCATCGGGCGCGGCGTTCGCGAGAGTGTACTCAATTCCGGCTACGCCCTTCTCGATGAACGATTCGTTGCCTGTCGCGTATCCGAGGCGGATGAGCCCGTCAGTGTAGTAGGCCGTCTGCTCGTAGCGCCACCAATCCTGTCCGTGCCTGCCCATGCGCGGAATCTCGCCAGCCCAGAGGCAGGTGTCGTAAGGGTAGCTCAGCGCCTCGGGATGTCCGCCGAGCCCCTCTGCCTGAAGGCGGCAGACTTCCGCGAGCCATCCTGCAGGTCGCGTCTTCGACAGCATTCCGTCCTCGAACTTGGCGGATGGCGCCACGGCGCCGAATGCGGCCGTTGACACAAGGAAATATGCGATGGCGGTTTTTGTTGTATTTCTCATGGCAGTTTGATCATTGCATGTAAGTTGTCATTGCACACAACTGGTCTTTTACACTCTTACAGTTGTCGAAATCGGTTTCCCCTTCGTGCCAAGCGAGCTGCACGGGCGGACGGCGACGGTGAGCTTCTTCCCTGCGGGGAGCCCGCCTTTCAGCACCTCTCGCCTGTTAGCGTCCATTACGAATGCCTCTCTTCCTGGTTGAACCGCGGATGACGAGCGGCGCGTCCAGGAGAATCTCGCGCGGCGGCAGACTGGGGTTCCCGATGCGTTCGAGAAGGACCTGGAACGCCGTCGTCGAAATGTCGAAGCCGTTGTCGAACTTCGACATGTCCGGCGGCTCGCAGTCGACGGAATTGAACGCGGCATACGCAGCCGCGGCGGCCAGAACGACTCTGCCCCAGCTGCGGCCCATTTGACTGCCTTCTTCATTGTCTGTCTCCTTCTCCTGGTTTCCCAGGCTATTCACTGTACAGCTTCACCATGGCGGCGATCATCGCCTCGATGCGGCGTTTGGTCTTGCTCGCCGTGTTCGCAGGGATGCCGAGCCTCTTCGCGGCGTCCTTGACCTTCATTCCCTCCACCGAAACGAGCCGCCACACCTCGCGTCCCGTCGCGCCAAGGGCAAACCCCTCCATGACCCGAGCTTCCGCCGCCATCCGGCACGCGACAATCCACTTCGCGTCAATCACGGATCCGGGATCGTCGCCGCCCGCAACGGAATCTGCAGACTCTTCGTCCGCGCGCCTGTCGGCTCCGCGTGCCTTTTCCGCGCGGTAGCGGTTGGCGAGCAGATGCCTCACCAGAGTCGAGAGGAACGTCCTGAACTTCGCCTTGGTGGCGTCGTACACTCCACTGCGCAGGACCGAAATCAGCTTTACGAAGACCTCCTGCACCGCGTCGTCAACGTCGGCGTCATGCATCCACGGCGAGATCAGCCTCACGAGATGGTGCAGGACCGGCGCGTACAGATCGACAAAGCGCGCCCAGGCCGCGTCGTCGACGCCGGCCTGGGCCTCGCGGAGCTTCCTGAAGAGCGTCAGGGACGTCTCAGGATAGCTCCATGCCGATCTGGGTTCGCCGCCCTCCATCCGTCACTCCTGACTGTCCGGCATCTCGTGGGGAATCCCCGGATAAGGAGGATGCTTGCCGTGCTTGACGTTTTTGCCGTACGAGCATGTCACCTTGGGCACGCCGTTGGTGCCGACGGCAATCGCGTATCTTCCGTGTGAAGGGCATCTCAGCATTGTCTTTATGTACTTGTCGGATCCGACAAGGTCTTCCATCGTCGGCACCTTCCCGGCATTTCCAGACTGGACCCACCGCTTGCAGGCGCTCTCTATCTGCTTCATGTTGGCGATGCATTGGTCTTTGCGGTAAACCTCATCTTGAGTACGCAGCTTCCCACACACTTTGGCGACTTCGGAACTCCACTTGACGTTGGCCATTGCGCATTCTTTCTCGCTGTCGGTGCCAATGTCCTCCAACCTTGACAGGAACTCGGAAATCACCGCCAGGCGTCCGAATTTCTCGGATCCGTCTCTATCTGCATGGAGCATAAGGCCCTGGGCAAGCAGCACGTACACGCCTTTCAGAATCAAGCTTTCTGCAGCGGGATTGTACTGGAGAATGAGATCACCCGCACAAAGATGGAAATCCTTGTAGTCCATCTCCCCCTCGCTGTCGGTCGCCGCGTCTTGGCCATCGTAGCTGACGAACCTGATCTTGGACGAGGGCGCATTTCCAGACAGCACTATATCGTATTTTGCATCGCGGCCGTCCTTGCCAAAACGGAACACCCTGATAGTGGCCTTGCCATCGGGTATCTTCAAACCGGCGGCCCGGACGGCTTCTTGCGCAGTCAGGCCGTTCGTCAGGGGCATGGCATACGCCCATCCCTTGTAGTCACGGGAAGCAGGAGTGGTTATGTACTGTTTCATGACTATGACTTTTCCATTGGCCGCCGCCTCGGACACCGGCTGCATAAGACGCTGGTCTTTCTTGAAGTTCTGCCGAAAATCGCTTTTCGACTTCTCAAGCAACTCCGCTTCGGCCCTGGTGCAGACGCTACCGCTCGCCTTACTCGACTTCATAGTGTATATTATACAGCTCAGCTCCAATTTCCTCTCAGACGATATCTCATGGGCAAATTCCTCCTCAAGTTCCCGAATCTCCCTGTCCATTCTGGAACACGGATCTTCCTTGGCCGGAATCTTGCGGAAATGCCTGTCGTCGTCGCCATACGAGCAGGTGACAACGATCTCTCCGGATTCGCCAACGGAGAACCCGTATGTCCCGCCACAGGGGCACTTGGGCTCGTTCCTTACGTACTTGTCCCGCCCGATCAGGTCGGACATCTTCGGCGCCCCCTTCTTTCCCGTCTCCAGTTGCCACTGCTCGCAGGCCGTTTCAAGCTGCTTCCGGTTGGCTAGGCACTCGCCGGCGGGCGAGAGCGTCCCGTCTTCCCTTTGGTACTTCTTGTTGAACTCGGCTTCTGAACGAGCCTTCTCATAGCCCTTTTTAAGCCCTTCGTTCAACCCTTCGCTCCTTGCCATAAGCAGCTTAAGTTCCTTCTCGGCGTCGGCCAGGGTGTATGCCGCGTTCCTCTCCATCAAGCGGAGCGTCGTCACCAGCTCCGCTTTCCGATCCAGCGACTTCGCCTTCTTGATCCCCTGTCGCAGCTCGGCCATCTCCCTCGCCCTCCTGGTGGCTAGGTCCTCCGCCCCATTGGCGCGGATCTTCGCGGCGACCTGCGCGTCGGCCGTGGCAACGGCCCTCTCGACGACGGACTTCTCGATCTCCGGCGTAAAGTCCTTCGTCTCGGCACGAAGGCGCCCGAGCGCCTTGACCGCCGCGTCCGCGTCGCCGGCGCGCGCAAACGCCGCAAGCGCGCCCTGGAGGCAGACATAGTGCATGGCTTCTTCCTTCTCCTTGTCCGCCAGCACCAGCAGAAGCTTCGCCATGTCGGCGTCGGACATCTCTCCGCTCTGCCACTTCGCGAGCTGGCCCTTGAGCCTCGCCTGCACCTCGGCGCCTGCCTTCGCTATCGCTTCGTTCGTCGGCATCGCGTGCGCCCATGCACAGGCCGCCGCGATCATCGCCGCCATTATCGTCTTGATATTCATCTTCGTGCTCCTTGACTTGTTTCCGCGGGCCGACGCGGCCCGCATCTGTCCCTATATACACGCCAGGACGGAAAAAGGGACAAGCTAATTTGGAAGAAAGAACAGGTACTCCGGCCTGCGGGAGCTTCCGGCGTCGGACGATCCGCCGCCCCTGAGGGCCAGCGCAGCCGCGACGGCGAGCGCCACGAGCGCAAGCGCGGCGGCAAGCACCC
>JAEEZC010000239.1 GCA_016288465.1 Verrucomicrobiota bacterium
GGACGGCGCCTACTTCGACACGGGCTATGTCGTCAAGGACAATCCGCGCGTTGTCGCCAGCATAAGCGTCGGCGAGCTGGACTACGACTTCGACCTTTTCGGAGTCAAGCCGCGCGGCGAAGGCTGCTGGATTCTCAACGTTGACGGGACCACGACCGACGGCTACCATCCGAGCTTCTACTATCGCTACGGCACTGCGTGGAACAACGGCGGAGTCGGCGAATACACAGTCGGCCAGCGCCTCGACATCGACTGCGGCAAGACGCTTGTTGTGAACGGAGTTAGTCTCCAGACCGTCAACGACTGGGATTTCTCGTCCAACGAGACGACGATGACGATTCCCGGAACCGAGAGCGGCCATTGCAATCGCTGCACAATCATGGCGTTCAGCATCATCGACGGCGGCGAGTATGTGCGTGTGTTCCTTCCTGCCGAGAAGAACGGCGTATGCGGACTCTACGACCGCATCAACCATCAGTTCTATGCGCCGGTCTCCGGGACGGCCTCGCCCGTCGCGACGTCTGCGCCGGCAGGACTGACGGTCAGGCGCGGCGACTTCCCGAATCCTATCGCAGTCCTGAGCTGGCACCCGGCCCTTGGTTCGTCGGGAACCTCGGTCCTGCGCGCGCCCGGCGCGAACGGGCCGTGGACGGAGGTTGCACAGGTCGGCGAAGGTGCGGACGCATACGTGGACGAGTCCGCTCCAGTCGGCGTGCTGTGCTACTACCGCGTCGCCGCGAACTATTCGATTGGCGGCAACGGCGTTTCGTTCACGAACGATACCTCGGTCGCCTTCCGCCGCTGGAGGCTTCTGGAACGCGACCCTGGCGCCATGGGGCATCTCCGCTCCGGCGTGAATGTCATCTACAACTGCGGACAGGAAGGCAAGACTCCTGTCCACGACTACACATGGGAAGCCGTCACGAATAGCATCCTGGTGGCGTTCAACAATGTCCTCTACAGGGATAGCGGGAACATGTCAAGCGCCGGATGCGCCTACAGCTATGACTGGGTCGGTGTCGCCGACGCCGCGCCGAGCACGTGCATAGGCGTCGATCTTGGCGAGGCGGCGCACGTCGCGCACGCTCGCTTCTACTCCGTTACAAGTTACTCGGAAGGGCCTGGGCGCGTCACCGGCGTGACGCTCTACGGTTCGAACGACGAGAACTGGATCCAGGACGGCAACCACACGGCGCTGACCGATCCGCTTGTCTGGAAAGGCCTCTGCGTCTGGCACGACAACGACAGCCTCGACACGACCAACACGTACCGCTATCTCTACTACACCAATCCCGGCGTCGGCTGGGGCGGCAACGTGTCCGAAATCCAGCTCTACGGATGGCTTGACTCCGATATCGTGGAGGCGGCTCAGCCCGTCACCGACGTCGCGGCTTCGTATGGAAGCGGAGCGACTCCGTCCGTGACGCTGACATGGACGCCCGTAGGCCACGGCACGTACACCGTCGAGCGCAAGACGGACGACGGCACGTGGCAGGTCGTGGGCGGCAACCTTTCCGCCGAGACCGCGTCCTGGACGGATTCAAGCGTCGCGGCTGGCACTCGCTACACGTATCGCGTCAAGACGGCCTACGGCGCTGAAGTGGCGTATTCGGAGGATTGCGCGGCCCGTCCGTACATTGCCGGCTCCGGCGTCGGACTTCATGGCGTGTGGAGCTGTCCCTACGGCACGACGGGCGCCGGGGAGTCGGTCGTTTCCGTCGAGACGAACGCGACGATCAACTTCAGCAACGTTTCGGTCGGCGGTTCGACGGGCGGCTTCTTCGTTCGCTGGTCGGGCAAGCTGATCGTGCCGTTTGCCGGAGATTACGTGTTCGAAGCCGAGTCCGACGACGCGGTGAACCTCTGGATCGACAAGGCGCCGACCCTCTACCGCAAGGCCAAGGCCAGCACGGTCCAGACCTCGTCGCCCACAGCGCTCACGGCGGGCGAGCACGATGTGGTGATGACGTGGTTCCAGACGGTCGGCGAGAACGTCTGCCGCCTCTACTGGTGCGGAGCCGTCGAGCGCGCGATCATCCCCGCCTCTCAGCTTGTGCCTGTGCCGAATGCGCTGCCTGAGGGCTGGGCAGGCGCCCGGACGTTCTGCGCCAATTCGGCGGTCTGCCCGTCCGGAGACGTCCTGTTCGGCAATGACGGCTCCATCAGCTTCGCGTACGGCGGCAGCGACGTCGCAAACGGCGAGCAGGGCTACAATTTCCTGTGGCAGCCGTTCAGCGGCAACTTCGAGCTGACTGCGAAGATCGAATCTGGCGACTGGGCCTACGATCGCTTCCTCGGCCGGAAGTGCGGCCTGATGGTGCGCTCCGGGCTTGCCGTCGGCGATCCGTTTGCGGCGTGCTTCCTTCGCTGGCGCGATGACGGCAGCGCCCTCATGCTTGGCGACAAGTACCGCGCCGCGAGCGGGGAGGGGATATCGGCCATCGACGACGAGTTCGAGACGACTGCAGTGGGCGTCGGCAACGTCGGCTGGCTTCGTCTGAGGCGCGAGGGCAACGTCTTCACCTTCAGCTACAGAGGCAAGGACGGCAATGGCGCGACAACCGCCTGGAAGGACTACTGCAGCATCACGGACGGCGAGGGCGCATACGGCAGGACGGTGTACGTGGGACTGACTTCTTCAGGCTCGCTCGCACCTCTGGCCGACGTTCCGTTCTACAACTGGGAGTTCTCGAAAGTAAGCATCTCCGCCCCGTACGGAATGAGGATAATCATACGATGAATGCCATGGAAAACGAAATGAAAATCATACTGTCGTTCGCCGCCGTCTGCATGACGGCGGCAGTAGCGGAGTCGTCGCCGGCGCTTTCCGCAGACTTCGCCGTCGAGAAGGGCTCGGTGCGGAGAGAACTGCACTCGTCGGGCTATGCGCCGAAGATCGAGACGGGCGACGAGACGGCGCGGCAGATCAGGGAGCTGAACTTCCACTCCGTGCGCACCCACGACCTTGCGCTGATCAATCCCGGTCAGCGCATCGTCGATGCGCATTTCGTCTTCCCGCTGATGCACCTTGACGCGGCGAATCCGTCGAACTACTACTTCAAGGCCACCGATTACATGCTGGAGCTCTCCCGCAATATCGGGCTGGACATCTTCTACCGCCTCGGCACGTCGATAGAGCATTCCGGCCTCGTGCACTTCAACGCGCAGATTCCGCCGGACATCGACAAGATGGTGGAAGTGTTCGCGGGCACGGTGCGCCATTACAACAGAGGCTGGGCCGACGGCAAGCAGTGGGGTATCAAGTACTGGGAGATATGGAACGAGCCGAATCTCGACAATGCCATGTGGTGCTTCAGCGGCAGAAACGACGGCGAGACGCCCGATCTGCGGCGGAAGCTCTTCGTGGAGCTGTACGTCAAGACGCTGAAGCGGCTCAAGGGCGAGTTCCCGGAAATCAAGGTGGGCGGCCCGGCGCTGTGCTGGTGGGACGTTCCGTACCTCACGGCCATATTCAAGGGATGCAAGGAGGCGGGCGTCGCTCCGGACTTCATCTCGTGGCACTACTACGGCAACAGACCCGACGACATCATGGAGCAGGCGGAGTCCGCGCGGCGGCTGTGCGACGAGTAC
>JAEEZC010000240.1 GCA_016288465.1 Verrucomicrobiota bacterium
CGCCTCAAAACGCAAGCGCGCGTGTTGGCATGTTTGCAAGTCGTCTTTCTTCACTCTCTCGCTTGTCAAAGAACAATCCCTCTCCGAAAGCCTGGTTAGGCTTGAAAAGAATTGTTCCCATTATATCTACGTTGGAAATTCCTTTTTCCTAGGTAGGGTTTGGAGAAGGGGAACGGCATCGATGTCGTTCGACCAACGACAGCACAGCCTTTTGGACAGTGGTAGCGCTGCCGTTCCCCTGCCTGTCAGGAGACCTTCTGTTCCCTCTTCCCTGTTCCCTCTTCATACCCTGTTCCCTGTTTTTTCCTTAACGGCGTCTGATGCCCTAAGACATCTGCGCGAGGCGCATAGCTGGTGGTAATTGCACAAAGATAGACTTTTGTCCTTGAATCTTCGAACTTTCAGTCCGTTAGGCGTCGCGGCGGAGTGGTTTTCCCGCCTTAGAAGCCTCCGATTATGGTATAATATAAATGCTTTGAAAGACATGAGGATACTTTTCTTAAGCGATATACATGGCGTTCCGTCCGCCCTTGAGGCGGCGCTGGCTTCCGCCGACGCGCTGGGCTACGACAAAATCGTCTTGCTCGGCGACCTGCTGTACCACGGCCCCAGAAACGGTGTGCCGAACTTCTACGACCCGGTAATGGTCGCGAAGATACTCAACGGACTCAAGGACCGCATAGTCGCCGTGCGCGGCAACTGCGACGCCGAGGTGGACCAGATGATGTTCGAGTTCCCGATGATGTGCGACTATGCGCTTGTCGAGTCCGGCGAGGAGGTGTTCTTCTGCACTCACGGCCATCTCTGGAACGAGAACAGGATTCCGCCGGTCGGCATCGGAACGGTCCTGGCGCACGGCCACACTCACGTGCCCGAGCTGAAGGAGCTGAAGTGCGGGCTGAAGGTGTTCAACCCCGGCTCAGTGGCGCTTCCGAAGGGCGGTTCGTCCCGCTCGTTCGGCTATTTCGACGGGCGTGAGCTGAGGCACTACACGATCTGACTTGAAGGCCTACCTGGAGATTCTGAAGCTCGTATGGCCGCTTGCGCTAGGAATGGTGAACAACGCGGCGATGCAGTTCGCCGACCGGGCCTATCTGGCGCACGACTCGATGGAGGCTCTGGAGGCGGTGCTTCCGGCCGGCATGCTGATGTGGATATTCGCCGGCTTCTTCCAGAGCGTCGTGGGCTATTCCAACGTGTTCGTGGGGCAGTACCACGGCGCAGGCGACGTGCACGGATGCCGGGAGAGCTACCGCGCGGCCACGGTCATCGCCGTCTGCTCCGGCCTGCTGAGCCTGCCGCTGCTGCCGCTCGGCGAATGGCTGCTGGAGCTGTCCACTCTGTCCGAGACCGTGCTTTCGCTGGAGAAGCGGTACTATTCCGTTGTCATGCTCGGCGCGTTCTTCGTCTATGGGCAGACTGCGGCGGCGTCGTACTTCACGGGCCGAGGCCGCACGCGCATCGTGTTCTGGGTGAACCTTCTGGGCAACGCGCTGAACGTGGCGGTGGATCCCGTCCTCATCTTCGGGTTCGACGTGAGTCTGTTCGGCTCGCGCCTGTCGCTGGAGCCGCTCGGCATCGCTGGCGCGGCCTATGCGACGGTCCTATCCATGGCGCTGCAGTGGGCAGTCCTGACGTACGCCGTCCGCAGGGAAAGCGCGGCGGCCGGCGCGGAGCCCTGGTGGCCTGCTGTGCGCAGGCTGCCGCGCATACTCCGTTTCGGCGTCCCGTCCGGGCTGTACAGTGTGCTGAACATACTGTCGTTCACCATCTTCGTCTTCGTGACCGGCGGAGTCGGGGAGATGGAGCTGGCGGTCTCGAACGCGTGCTTCACGGTGAACTACCTTCTCTTCGCGCCGATGGAGGGCTTCGCCATCGGGGCCTCGACGCTGGTTGCGCAGGCGATCGGGCGCGGCGATCCGGACGGAGCGGCAAGGGACGCGCGGCGCACCATTCTGCTCGGCGTGGGCTTTGTGGCCGTGCTCTCGGCGCTGGCGCTTGTGTTCGCGAGGCCTCTGCTTTCCCTCTTCGAGTCCGATGCTCTGGCGGCCGACGCCGGCCGGATGGCCGAGTTCCACTCCCTCGGCTTCACGCTCATGGTGCTGATGGCGGCGTGGCAGGTGTTCGACGCGGCGGACGTGATACTTTCCGGCGCGCTGAAGGGCGCGGGCGACACGAAGTTCGTCATGGTGTGGATGCTGATAACCTCCTTCGCGCTCTGGCTGCCCATGGTCTTTGCGGTGAGAAGCCTCCACAACACGATGCCGGCCCTCTGGTCCACGATGGTCGTCTACGTCGTGGTCATATGCGCGGGCTCGTTCGTCCGCTGGCATTTCGGCAGATGGCGCCGGATACGCGTCGTAGGATGACGGAGGGCCGCTTCGCGCAATGACTCCATGACTGCACTTCTCGTAGCACTGTTCGCTCTTTCTGCGTTCTTCTCGAGCGCCGAGACGGTGCTGTTCTCGCTTACGGGGGCGCAGCGCGCGCGCATCAAGGCGAGAAGCGAGCGCGCGGACAGGCTCATCGGCAGGTGCCTCTCCGACAAGGCCGTCCTGTTCTCGACGCTTCTGGTCGGCAACACCTTCGTGAACTTCGCGATCGCGACAATCGGCTTCAGGCTCTTCGCGAGCCTGAGCCCCGGCCATGCGTGGCTTTCCGTGCCGGTGACGACGCTGGCCCTGCTCGTGTTCGGCGAGATAGCCCCGAAGCGCATCGCGCTCAAGCTGACCGAGGAGCTCGCCCCGCCCTATGCCGCGCTTCTCCAGTTCTGGAGGGGCATACTGTCTCCCTTCAACGCGGTCCTCCGCTACACGTCGCGCGCCTTCGCCCCTGCGCTTGAGCGCGAAAGGCGCGCGCTTTCCGATGCGGAGCTCGTGTCGGTCATGGAGTCCGCCGCCGAGCACGGCGAGGTCAGCGAGGCCGACGCCGAGATGGTCGAGGGCGTGCTCAGGCTCTCCGAGCTGAGCGCGAACGACGAGATGACGCCGCGCGTCGACATCGAGGGCTACGACATAGACCTGCCGCCCGAGCAGCGCGAACGAGCGCTCGCCGAGGCGAAGCACCGCCATCTTCCCGTGTTCAGGCGCACTCCGGACGCGATAGAGGGCGTAATCTGCCGCGAGACGGGGCGGACGGAGGATGCTCTCTTCGTGCCCGAGACCGTCACGCTCGACGACCTGCTCGTGACCTTCGCCCACAGCCGAAAGCCTCTCGCGGTCGTCCTTGACGAATACGGCGGCACGGCCGGCATCATCACTCCGGACGACATTCTCGAGATCATCCTCGGCCCCGTAGCCTTCGCACGCCCCGGCCAGGAGCCTCAGATCGTGCGGAAGGGGCCGAACGTCTGGGAGATTGACGCGCGCGCCTCGCTGGACGAGATCAACCGCGAGCTTGACGTGGAGCTTGAGGCGGAGGACGCGGACCGGCTTTCGGGCTGGGTACAGTTCCATGCCGAGCGCATTCCGCATGTCGGACAGGAGATCGAGGCCGACGGCTGCCGCGCCACCGTCCTCAGAAGGCGCCACCGCCGCGTGACGCTCGTTCGTCTGGAGGTGCTCTCGCGCACCGTCACCTCGGACGACGCCGAGCTTCTTGCCGACACCGACGAGGCCGTGGTGCGCACGGAGGAGGGCGACGAATGACGATTGCCCTGCTGGTCTTCGCGATTGTCGCATCTCTGGCCGCCGCCGCGTTCTGCGCGGGCGCCGAGACCGCATTCCTCTCCGTCAGCCGCGAACGAGTCCTGCATCTCGCGAGAGAAGGGGGTCGCAAGGCCAGAAAGGTCGAGGCCGCGCTCTCAGACATGGCGCGCACTACGACAACCCTGCTCATCGGCAACAACCTCGCCTCGGTCGTCTACTCGTCTGCGACTGCCGCGCTTTCGTCCGCGCTCTTCGGCAGCAGCGCGACAGGCAGGGCGATATGGAGCTTCTTCGCCGCGTTCCTCGTCCTCTACGTCTCCGAGTTCATGCCCAAGATGCTCTGCTCGGCTCGTCCTCTGCGCCGGAGCCTCGCGCTCGCCGACGCGTACGTGGCGCTTGCCAGGGTCCTGTCGCCCTTCGTCTCGGCGGCGATCGCGTTCACCGACGTGTTCGTTCCGAGGCGCGAGTCGAAATACAAGCTCACGGCCGCCGATCTCATGAGGATTCTGCAGGACCGCAAGGACGGCGTCTGCCTCTCGGACTTCGAGTCCGCCCTGATAACCCGTCTCATAGTCCTTCGCGTAAAGGGCCAGCGAATCACGCCGGAGGCCGTTTTCGAGGCCCTCCACGACGCCGACGTCACCTAGCGCGGCAGAATCCTAACTGGCCTCTTTCGCTCAATCCGATATGTTTTACCTGAACAAGATAATTGGCGCAGTACTGAACCCGATTTCAATCGCGCTGCTTTCCTCTCTGGCGGGCGTCGCGCTCTCCGCGGCAGGCCGCCGCCGCATAGGGCTTGCGCTCATGACATGCTCGCTGGTCTGGCTGTGGCTTTGGTCTACGCCTGCGGTCTATCGGCTTGTGGGCGGCTCTCTTGAGTCCGAATGGCCGATCGTCGACGCGGCGGATGCGCCGCGGGCGGACGCAATCGTCCTGCTGGGCGGCGGCGTAGGCGCAAACACCAACGCCTATCCTTACGCCGAGATGGCCAACGGCGCCGACAGGGTGTGGTACGCGGCAAAGCTCTGGAAGGCCGGCAAGGCGCCGGTGATCATTCCGACCGGAAGCGAGGAGACGAACGCCGCCGTCCCGATTCTCGTGGACTTCGGCGTGCCGCGCTCGGCCATCGCGGTCGAGAACGAGGCGCGGAACACGGAGGAGAACGCGAAGTTCGTCGCGAGACTGCTCGACGAGCGGCTCAGGAACTCGCCGCGCGGCGACAAGATGCGCAGAAGGGTGCTTCTCGTGACAAGCGCATGGCATATGCGCCGCTCGGTGCTGATGTTTCGCAAGTATGCGCCGGAGCTGGAGGTCATGCCCGCCGCAACCGACTACGAGGCGACCGTCCGCACGGGCGACGGCTTCGAGCTGGCGGACGTCCTGCCTTCCGCGGACTGCCTGGCCGCGAACTCGTGGTGCTTCAAGGAGCTAGTCGGATTCTGGGGGTACACGCTCTTCCGCTGAGCGCTGCGGCTACCTGACGGTCATCAGCTCGTTCCATCGCGTCGTTGAGCGCATGGAAAGCTTCTCCCGCTTCATCTGCCATGATCGGCGCCCTATTCCCTGTGCCGCCGAGAACACGGTTCCGCTGCCGAACTTCGCGTTGAGGGCGTCGACGGCCTTGTACAGCGAGGAGACACGCGGTTTCGCCGCGGAAGGCTCTGCCGTGTCGAAGAGGTCCATCTGGCGCGGCGCGTCGGGCTTCTCAAGGCCGAAGAAGACTATGCCAGTCTTCCGGTACCGCACGCCTTCGACGTACAGCGCGCCGATTTCGTCGCTGATGGCGCGCAGCATCACGTTCGTGGCGTCCGTCGGCGAGGGGAAGACCACCGTCCTGCCAAGGAAGTCCCCGCCTCCTCCGGACGCGAAGACCTGCGCATAGATGTTGCATCCCGCCGCGAGCAGACTGTGCCGACGGAGCTTGGCGGCCGCCTGGGCCGTGTAGGCGGCGATGGACTCCGCAAGTCCCTCCTTAGTGGTGACGGGGTCGCCGAACGACCGGGAGCACGAGACGGAGTCGGGGTCTGCGTCGTAGTCCCTCTCTTCGTGGCAGGGCGTTCCGCGCAGCTCCATCGCGGTCTTGAGAAGAACCACGCCGCCGACGGAGCGAATGACGTCGTCAGGGGCGTCTCGGAGGTCACTTGCCGTGAATATGCGCTCTGCGCGAAGCTTCGGCGCGAGGCGGCGCCCGACGCCCCATACCTCGTCCGCTGGAAGCGACGAGAGAATTTCAGTCGGATCGTCCGGCATCTTGAAAACGCCGCTCGGCTGCTTCTTGCCTAAGTGGTTGGCGATCTTGGCGAGAGTCTTCGTCGGCGCGAAGCCCACGCCGCAGGGAATGCCCACCCAGCGCAGTATCTTGGCGCGGAGGCGGCGGCCGTAGGCAAGGTAGTCGGTGGCGGCGGTCGTGGGCGGAACGATGAACGCCTCGTCGATGGAATACTGCTCCACGTCCACTGCCTCGTCCCGCAGAATGGACACGATTCGCCGCGACAGGTCGCCGTAGAGCTCGTAGTTCGACGAGCAGAAGGACAGCTCGCCGGACGCCTCTCGGCTTTTGAGCTTGAAGTACGGCGTGCCCATCGGAATGCCGAGCGCCTTGAACTCGTTCGAGCGCGAGACGCAGCACCCGTCGTTGTTGGAGAGGACTGCTACAGGACGTCCGACGAGGCGCCTGTTGAACACGCGTTCGCAGGATACGAAGAAGTTGTTTCCGTCTACTAGGCCGATCATGCGTTAAACTGGTGGATGCAAGCCGTCACCTTGCCGAAATAATCGAGCTGCTGGCCTCGCTTGAGGGTGATCGCGTGGTATTTCCGATTCGCAGGCTCAAGTCTAACCACCCTGCCGTTCCCCGTTCCCCGCTCACCGTTCTCCAGGCGGAGCGTCTTGACGGTGAACTCGCCGTCCACGCTTGCGATGATGATGTCGCCGTCGGCAGGACGGAGGGAGCGGTCCACGACGAGAAGGTCCTTGTCGTGTATTCCCGCGCCGATCATGGAGTCCCCCTCGACGCGCACGAAGTACGTGGCCGCCGGCCGTTTCACCAGAAGGTCGTTCAGGTCGAGCGGCGGCTCGAGATACTGTTCGGCGGGCGAGGGGAAACCCGCCGCAACCGTGCCGGACACTTTTGCCTTTCCTGCCATGCTCAGATATGCCTCTAGTCTTGGTTCAGCTGAATAGTAGACGCTCTTCGGATATTGTAGCATATTTTCTGGTTCTCCAACCGATCCAGCCCCGTTGTTCTCAAGCGTCAGGAAGGATTCATGGCATGAGACCATTCGCGAAAACCCGCGCCGGGCGCGAGTGGCTTGCCTACGGTAATGCGGCGCTCCTGGAACTGCCCGTGAACGAGCCGCTCAGATGCTCTCGCTATGGTGGCCGCGAAAAACCGGACGAAAAAACCGAAAAACTGGGGAACCTCCAAAGACAATGACCACATTCCTTCTGCTGCGACAATCTGCTATAATACATAGCATGTAACCGCAGGGAAGCATTGGAGTTTGAGAAAGGAAAGAAGGTAGCATGAATGCAAAGATGATTCTGGGCGGCGCAGTTGCGCTTTCGCTTACGTTCGCCGTCGGGTCGGCATCGGCCGACGACTTCCAGTACTATGGTGCGACGTTCGAGTCGGCAGTCAG
>JAEEZC010000241.1 GCA_016288465.1 Verrucomicrobiota bacterium
CCGCGTCTCCGCGTGAGACAATCACAATCGCGAAGCGTCTCTCGTGCGATTCCCACCCTCCGCTCGCTATCAACTGAAAGCGCACCGCAACCGGCTAAAAGGCCAAGGGATTGCCGCGTCGGCGATTGACCTCCGCGCCTCCGCTACCACAACATCATAACTGGCGGAATCTTGCGGAAATCCCGTCATACCGCGCTGAAAGGCCTTGACAAGTCCCCATGCTTTTACGGGCGGGTATCGCCCGATCCGCTGCTTCGCGGATACTACCCGACGTGATTTTGACGCTCGTGCATAGCACTCGCCTGTTACCATGGGTCGTCAAAATCATGTCGGTTCCGCGAAGCGTCTCTCGTCCGACTGTCGTCCCCTTCGCTCGCAATCTACTGAAAGAGCGCTGAAATCGGCAAAAAGGCCGAGAGCTCGCGGATCGGCGATTGACGGTTCGTGTTGGTTCGTGTTGGTTCGTTTCCGGCGAAAGACGGGTTCGTGTCCGACGATGCGACGACGCCCGAAGGGTTCGGCATGGGCCGCGCTCATGGCGAATATCGTCGCAAGACGATACGGCGCATCGTCGTGGTCGCGCGTAAGCGCAACGGTTACGCGCGACCAGAGCGCCACAGCGGACGCAGCGAAAACCTTGACTACGTATGGAATTTCCATTTCCAACGTATGAAATTTCCATTTCCTAGGTAGGAAAAATCGAAAACATACGTTGGAAATTTCCGTTTCCTCGGGAGGGAATATCGAGGACCTGCGGAGAACGCGTTTCATGCCACGGTGAAGCCGCGCCGCAGACACGGCGGACGAAGGTCACGCTACCAACCAGCGAACAGGGGACTCTGTTCGAAGAGACAGGTAACAAAGCTTGAAGTGAAACGCGGCAAAGGCTCAAGGAACAGCCATTCCCCTTCGCTCCGTCGCGCCCACCTCCACATCATAACTTATAGAATCTTGCGGAAATGCAGCCATAACGCTCCGAAATGTCTTGACGGGGACAAGTCCCCATGCTTTACTATGCACTCCGATATATCTCACGCAGAGACGCAAAGAGCCGTTTTTAAGAGGTTATGGGTCGTAGTTGTCTTCACCAATTGGGCGAAAGGGATTCCCTGGTCGTTTCTTGCCATATCTTTCCTTTTCTTCCGATTTTTGAGTTTTCTCTGCGCTCACTGTCTCTCTGCGTCTCTGCGCGAGTCATTCAACTGACGAGCATAGGTCAATGTCTCTCAAATGAAGTCCCGGACGACAAGAGGGCGTCGCGAGCGCACTCGCGCATCAACTTGGCATCGGACTCAGCAATCGACCCAGGCTTGTATGCAATTGCCACAGGATCTATTTTGAACAGGAAACCGACCCATACGCAGGCCTGAAGGTAGTGCCCCCTTGCGTTCAAGTGAGGGAAGTCGTTCCTGAGCTTTACCTCTTTCCAGTCCGCCTGGCCGCCCTTGTTGCCCTGCCTCCATTCGGAAGAACCGACGACATCGCCATGAAAGTCGATGACAGCCGGCTTTTTCATTGCGGCGACGGCATCACGCGTCAGCAATTCGCCGTACGCCACCGGAAGACGATCTCTGAAGAGCTGCACGGCATCGCCGGTCGGAATCGTCCGAAGGCCGTACTTTGCGGCCAGCTGCGCGTATGCCTTCCTAAGCGCCTCGTGCATTTCGCCTGGCGTCATCTTCCACTTCGCCAGGCGCGTATCATACGGCGAATAGCTCCACGTCTCCTGGACGACTATCTCGGCCTGTGGCGCAAGCTCCCGTATCTTTGCGATCAGCTTTCCTGCATATGGCTCGTACGTATCGTAGAACGCACTCTTGTGACTCGCCTGCTGGATAGTCACGATGTCCCACTTCTCGGCTGACAGCATCTCCGCGACGTTGGCCTTTTTGGGGAACTTCCGTCCCGGATCGGATGCAAAGCTTGCTGAGATGCCATACGGCTTGAAGTCCATGTCGCCGGACCTCTCGACATTCGCCCAATGCCGGTCCAGAGGGCATCCGCCAATACCACATTGGACGATGTCAAGGCTGAGCCCCTCCGCCTTCGCGAGCTTCGGCGTCTCACGCAGCACACTGGCCGAGAACGAGTTGCCTATCATCAGCACTTTTAACGCCCTGACGCTTCTGCCGTTGCCACCGGCCGATTCCAGAGAGCCGGCTGCATGCGAGCAACCTGCGAGCATGACTGCCGCGGCAAGCGCGGAAACGCAATGGACAGCCTTCATTCTTTTCTCCTTGTGTCGGAAGCCGGATGCCTGCCGTGACAATCTGCAAAACACATGGCAAGGTCTGGCTTCGTGGAAAGTCGCACCCAAAGATAGTCCAGCCTTTCCGGAATCGAGACGGCCAGCTTTGTGCCGACGGTCGTCGCCGCCCCACGCCCGGCAATGACTTCTGCACTGCCAGAGAAGCCTTCGCCGAACACCTTCGAAAGGTCCAGCGAGAAATCGGGCGTCCCGTTCAGCTCGCGGAAAAGAAGCGCATAGCCGCCTGCTCCGTCCGCCGCCTCAGAGACGAACCCTGTCCACTCGAAGCCGTCGGGCCGCGCGCCGACGGGATGCATCACTCCGCCGTACCAGCGGTCACGTTCGCGCTTCCACACACTCACAAGCGCGGCGATTTCAGAAGCCGACTTCTCCGACACGTCCGAAAGCTCCATCCACGCAAGAGGAGACGCCGCCATCACGGTTGCGAAAAGCGCATCGGGGCGATACTTTCCGTGGCCAAGCGGACTCCATTCGTAGTTCTCGTGGTTTGTGTCTGGGTTGTTGAACTCGAACCTCAGACGCACCGGATCTATCATGTGCGAAAGATCCCAGAGGTTCTTGAGCGTGTGGTGCGGCCAGTAGACGGGCTTTCGCGTATAGCGGTTTTCGACGAACAGCGGCCCTATGTCGACGAGCCCGAAGAACCCCGGACGCACCTCGGCCGTGCAGTCGAGGTCGAACACCATCGCGCCGCCGGACTCGCGCAGCATCTTGTCGAACATCGCGCGATTACGTCCAAGCGCAAGCGGAGAGCGGAGCTTCATGGAATCCATCTTGAAGTAGTCGATGCCGAGTCGCCTGTGCATATCAAGGAGGCAATCCGCGTCCTTCTCCCAATTCGCCGCGTCGTCGCTCGAATCGGGACCGAACCAAAGTCCGAACCGCATCCCCTTCTCCTTTGCGCGGCGGACGAGGAAGTCGAGTCCGTCCGGGAAGCGTTCGCGGTCTTCCGTCCAGAAATGCGGGTCTGCGGACCAATAGCCGTTCCACACCTTCTTCACGCCCGCAAGCACCTTCTTGTTCGAGTTCGCCGTGCGCCCGCGCTGCCAGCCGTCGTCGATCTGTATGACGTCGACGCCTATCTTCGCGCCCGCCTCAATCTCCTTGAGAAGGAAGTCCTGGCAAATGCGGGAGTCCCTGTTCCCCGCGCCCCAGGTGTTCGACAAGAGCACTCCGTCGCGCCCGGGGCGATACGGCCTAAGCGCGCGCTGAAACGCGACGACTGCACGCTGCCGGCCAGCCTCGCCGCCGCAGTACGCAAGCTCCGCAAGAGGATAGCCGCAGGCAATCGGCGCAATCAGCCTTTCGCCTCCGTCCACGATGAAGTCGTCGCCCTTTCTCGGACGCGACACCGGCATCGGCGCCATTCGCACAAAGACAACGCCTTCTCCCGTAGCGACGTCGCGGCAGTCAAGGGACGTCGCGGCGACGGTGAACGGCGCGTCATACGCCATAAGCTGCCGTTCGTCGACATGAAGAAGCTTGTCGCGGATGTCCGTCTGGTCGGCGCAGACGAAGCTCGTCACCTTCACGTGCCGACGGCCATATGAAATGCGGTCGCCGCGCAAGGCGCACGCCCTAAGCTCTTCGCGCCACTCGTCGAATCGCTCGATGTCGCGCTCCAGGTCGTGCTGCGGCGCTACCTTTGCGGCGGAAGGAGCTATGGAAATCACACCTGGCATTCCGGGGAATGCGTAGAGCGTGTTTGTGGCTCCGCCCGAACGCACGTCAACGCGCACCCCGTCAGCTCCGGCAGGGCTCCACTTCGCGCTTGCGGCAGAGACAGAAATCGGATCTCCGGCGTCGAACTTCTCGGTCTGCCATTCGCTTCCCGACGAAAGCCTGAACGACGTCGTGCGCAGTGCGCCGTCCACGGAAACGTACATCTTCGCGAAAAGCCGGTTGCTGACGCACACGGACTTCGCATCCCACGCAACGCGGCATCCGTTCGCCGAGAACTCCCCGGCAAGCGCTTCCGCGGCAGCCAGGGCGGCCACAACTCCGAAAAGAAATCTCATGGCCTTTACCTCCTGTTACGAGGCGAACGCCGAACGATAGTGGCGCAGATCGTTCGTCGCGAATCTGCGAGCCCCGACCTCGTCTTGAGGGAAGTCGTAGTCGTAGTGCACGGTAAAGCGCGGAGCCACCCTCTCAATCGCCATCAGCCGCTTCACCTCGCCGAAGTCGACGATGCCCTCGCCTGCGGGAACGAGAACGCGCTTCCAGTCCCTGCCGGAGCCGTCGAGCGCGAAATGGAAGTCCTTCAGGCACACCATGTCTATCCACCTGGCGACAGCGCCGAGCGTATGGTCCCAGGAAGGTCCGCCCTCGGCGCGCACGTGCATCGGGTCGTACTGGACGCCGACGACCTTCGGGTCGTAGTTCCGAAGCACGGACACAAGGTCCCACACGAGACTGCCGAAGAGAGGGACCGACCTGCTGTACGTCGAATGGTTCTGGTAGCACGCCTTCATGCCGGACTTCTCCGCAAGCGCGGCAAGAGAGTCGAATCCGGACTTGAACGCGTCCATGTTCTCGCGGTGGGTCTTCGAGCGGTCGTAGCGGAAATAGTCGCCGCGGAAGCTCTTGAAGCCGGCCTCCGCCGCGTACATTATCAGTCTTTCCGCGCCAGGCTCGTCGCCGCGCCTGAAGCCGACGACGATGTTGTCCGCCCTAAGCCCGGCCGCGTCGGCCGCCGCCTTGGCGCGCTTAAGGTCCGCCGCCGTCGCGTTCGCGGGATCGACGAAGCCGCGCGGCCGCACAGTCCATTCGACGCCGTCGTATCCGCACGACCTGAGGAACGCCGCGGCCCTGGGCATGTCCTTCAGAAACTCGAACACGCGGGAGAACGCGTGGAACTCGGCCCTTTCTGGACGAGAGACGACTGCCGCGGATGAGCGCGGCAGAAACGCCGCGGCCGCGCAGCTTCCGATGAATTCGCGTCTGTTCATTTGTTTGCTCCAATGCGGACCATGAACTCCCAGAGCCGGTCCAGGTATGTGTAGCTGCCAGTGCCAGGCGAGGCCTTGTTCTGAAAGCAGTGAGGGCGGAGCGCAAGCGTGTGGAGGTCGCAGGGAACGCCCATCTGACCAAGCCTCTCCCATACCTTGACGCAGCCGACCGACGACCAAACGTCGCTGTCGCCCTGCATTAGGATCATCGGCGGAGTGTCGGAGTCGAACTTCAGATCAGGCGAAAGCGGCACCTCTCCGCCGTCAGGCGCCTCCGGCCTCATCTTGAATCCGGCAAAGAGGTAACCGGGATAGATGACGATGGCCCACTGCACATTGCACGGAACCGCATCGAGCTCGTCAATCGGCGTGTACGCCGGCGTACGTGAACTTGCCGCGCCTAAAAGCGAGAGATGGCCGCCGGCAGACGAGCCCATGATGCCGATTCGGTCCGGATCAAGGCCCTTGGCTCCGGCCTTTGACTTCACAATGCGAATGGCCCTCTGCAAGTCCTGCCACGCCGTCACGTGACGCTCCAGCGGCGGAGCCGGACGCGGAGTGCGATATTTCATCGTGACGACCGCCATGCCCTTTGCGTTGAGATAGCGCCGGAAGGGCGCGACTTCATTGCCGTTCGGCGAGTTTTTGTTGTACGCGCCGCCGGAATAGATGATCTGCACGGCCTTCGTCTTCAGAGTCTTGGGCATGTGCCATTCGATGTATGGAGTGCACTGGTTCGTCTGCGCGTCAGGCATCTTGCCGTCCGGCCATATCGGCTCCTTCTCGTATCCGCCGCGCGCGTTGTCGTCGGGGTACCTAAGCGTGATCTTGCCAGGAGGCGCAAGCGGACCGAGAAACGCCATCTGCGTCATGAACTCACGGGCGCGGTCGAACCAAGAGCCGTCGGGAGAACCTGCGCAGAGATGAAGCTCGGACGGGATCTTCATCCGCTTGAGCCGTCTGTACGTCTGCGTCAGCGGCAGGGAAGCGCGGCAGTCCGTCCCGTCATGAATCATGCACATCGGCGCGGTCTTCTCGTCGAACTGGAAAGCGGGCGAGGCGTCCGGCGGACCGTCGAAGGCGCCGACGACCGCCCAGTTGACGTTGCACGGCACGCCGTTGTCGATTTCGTCCACGGGCTCGTATGCCGACGTCTGCGAGCTGGTTGCAAGCAGCGCGGCGAGACGCGCGCCGCCGGACATCGCGACGACACCGATGCGATTCGGATCAAAGCACCGCTTCGCAGCCTGCGAACGAACTAGCCTCACTGCGCGCTGTCCATCCTTCCAGGCGTCCTCTGGGCGCGACGCGCCGCAGACGAGCCTGACGCATCTGCAGCCAATCGACGAGAACCTGCCGACGAAGCTCTCGCCGCCATCCTCCGCCAGAACAATAAGGCAAGACCCATTCGGCGCATCCGGCGTCCGTTCCCATTCAACGTAAGAAGCCCGACCGTCAGCGCTCGGCCAGAGAGCCTGCCGCTCCGCCTCCTGCGCAGATTCCGAAGTGGCCGCTGAAGTCGCCGCGCCGACCTGCAGCGCGGCGGCAAGCGAAGCGGCGATGGAGGTAGCACGCAAGCGATCCATCTGTCTCACCCTTTCAGAACGCTGTCGCAGTCGAGGCCGAACTCCGCGAGATTCACCTTGAGGTCGAATCTCCCAGACGCGAACGGCTTCATGAGCGCGTCGTGGTCCGCGATGCCTGTCGTCTCGCGCCGCGCGTCCCACGACAGGGAAAAGCCGTCCTTTCTGCCGCGCCCGAGCTCCATGCACATCATGCCGAGCGAAGAAAGCGCGGTCGAGCGATGGCCTTCCTCTGCGTTGGTCGCTGTCCGCGTCGGATCATCCGCAAGAATGGCCTCCAGCCAGTTGTCAACATGTGCCTGAAGACAACTCTTCTTCATGGCCCACATCTTCGGCATGACTTCGGGACGCGACGCCTCAAGCGGACCAAGCTCGCCGGGCTTCAACACAGGATCGGGATCAGTCGGCGTCACCTTGAACGCGCCTCTAGTGCAGAATATCCAGTCTCCGCTCTCGCCAATGAACTTGACGCCGTTCTGGAACTTGTCTGATACATGGACGTCCGTCATGCCGCCGTTGAACGAAAAGTGCAGATCATAGTGTTCGTGCACATTCCACAGCTTTCCGCCGTTTGTGTCGAGCCATGTGCATGTACCGGAAACCGATTCTGGACCAACCGCGCCCAGCCCCCACCTTGCAATGTCGAGATGGTGCGCGCCCCAGTTCGTTATCATTCCCCATCCGTACGGCATGAGCTCTATCCATCCAGGCCGCGCCGTCTGGTCCGTCTGTGAATGGCAGCGCGACTCGCAGTAAGGCGCGGAATGGTCCGTCGGCCCGAGCCAGGTCTGGTAGTCGAAGGTCGGCGGCGCCTTCTCTGGAACGGCCGAGCCGCCTGGAGGATCGATGCCGAGGCCGACTTCCACGCGCCTTATGCCGCCGAGAGCGCCGGATCTCACGGCCTTGACCGCGGCCTGGAACTGGCTCCAGCTGCGCTGCTGCGAGCCGACCTGGAAGACCGTGCCGTAGCGTTTCGCGAGATTTGCGAGAATCCTTCCCTCGCGTATCGTCTGGGCGAACGGCTTCTGAAGCCACACGGCCTTGCGGGAGCAGATGGCCGTCGCCGCGACAAGCGCATGCCAGAAGTCTGGAAGGCAGATCATGACAGCGTCAACGTCCTTGAGCGCGCAGACCTCCTTGTAGTCCCTGTAGATGCGAACCGTCGTGCCGTCAGAATAGGCCCTTGCCACGCGCTCCGCAGTAGCGCTCGCACGCTTCATGTCGAGATCGCAGACGGCGACGATGCGGGCGACGTCCTGCCTCGCAAGGACGCACGGCACCTCGAACTCGGTGGAGATGCGTCCGCAGCCGATGACTGCGACGTTGATTCTGGAGTTGCCGCGGAACGTCCCGCATCCGCCGAAGACGAGCGGCACGCCGAAGGCCGCCGCGCTCGCCTTGATGAACTCCCGTCTCTGCATTGTCTGGTCTTCCTCTCTTTCTTTTAGGACTTCTGACTTAGGACTTCGGACTTCACGGCGTGAAGTCTTCTGAAGTCCGAAGGCTTAGGTCTTAAGCCCTTCGTACATCTTCTCGTAGCGCGGCATCGGCTCAAGTATTCCGCCCGACTTCGCATAGTAGTCGGCGTCGCACTCGAACACGCCCTTCTCAGTGCGCGTCCAGTGCGCCTCGGGATATGCGAGGTCGCGGCGCATTGCCTCCCAGTTGCGGAAGTTCATGTGGCCGTTTGTCTCCACAAGCCCGAGGTCGCCGATTCCCGGGAAAGCCGGAAGCCGCGCGGCAACGGCCTTGTTCCACTCAACCATGGCAGGGCACACCGTCAGGTCCGCGCAGAAGCACGGGATGCTCTTCTCGAATGCGGCCTGGGCGATCTTCATCGACATGGACATCGTCTTCGCTATCGGCTTCAGGGCCATTGCGCGGTAGCCCATCCCGATGCGGTCGAGCGCGTCCCTGACAGTGTGGGCCGACTCGTCCGCCGCGAGGCGAAGCGGAATGTCGTTCACGTCTATGTCGGCGTATTCGTCGAACGGCTCCTCGACGATCGCGACCTGGTCGTAGGCGCCGATCCTCTTCAGGTGGTCGACGAACCTCAGAAACGTCTCCTTCCTCTCGTAGCGCCCGTTCGCGTCGAAGTAGTACGGGAGCCTTCCGCTCTTAGTGTACGGAGTGCGGCAGTCCTTCAGCACGGAGTGTATCTCGGAGACGCGCGCCATGTCCTTCGCGAGCATCTCCTCCTGCGTACCCGGCTGGCCTATCTTGATCTTCATGAAAAAGTAGCCCGAATCGACGGCCTCCCTGATCTCCGAGACCGGCACCTTGTACGAGAAGAGCGGAATCGAGGCGCACTTCGCATGGTGCGCGTCGAGCGCGGGACGGTATGCGTTCGGTATCATCGCGTCGAACGAACTGAGCCCGTTCTCCTTCGCGAAGAGGACCCACAACGCGTTGTCGACGGCGACGAGCGCGTTGAGCGCGTATGTCGCGCGAAGGCCCGGATTCGCCGAGACCTTCTTGCCGTACTCCCAGACCTGCGGCCACAGCCAGTCGTTGAGCTCGACCGGCGACGTGAACGAACGGCCCTCGATCAGCTTCAGGGCGTACTGCGTCATGGAGAACATGATCGCATTGCCGCCGGCCTCAGAGTTCGACGAGAAGACCTTCGCGTCGGACCAGAGGCAGCTCTGGGTTCCGAGCCCGATGCCGTGCATGCCGGACGTCGACCTGACGAAAGCCGAGACAATCCACTCCTCCGTCAGGTAGCCTCCCTTGAAGCCGAACGGCCTCACCATCGGCTCGCGCTCGAATCCGCAGCCAGTCTTCGCGATGGTTATGCGCCTGCGAGTCTCGGCTCCGAACGACATCCCTGGCGCAACCGCCGCCGCGACACCCGTCATGATGAACTCCCTTCTGTTCACTTGCCCACCTCCTCGACGATCAAACCGTCAAAGCGGGCGGTGCCGGTTGCAAAGAATACGCGAAAGTCGATCTCGGGCTTGAAGTCGCATGGAAGCTTCTTTGGCACATACACCTCTGCGGACTGGTGTATCCAGTCGAAAGTCCCCTCAAGGCCGGCGTTCGGAACAACCTTGGCGCGATCCTCAGACTCGTTGAACCATACTACCGCCTGCGCTCCGCCGCGACGCTGGTACGGCTTGATGTTCTCGCCCTTCAGGAAATAGGAAATTCGGTACTTCTTGCCCTGCTTCAAGTCCGCCGCGAACTTCACCGCGTGGAACGGCTTGTTCGTCATCGACTGGTCGACGGTTATCGTCACCGGCCCTGCGTCGCCGACAATGACGCTCTTCGGAGGATTGGAGGCGCGGCGCGCCCTTTCCCTTTCGACGGAAAGGTTCGCGTTGTAGTCGTGCGAGCGCCTCACCATCCGATCGAGAAACTCGCGTCGCATGAGCGCGATACGCTTCGCCTCCATCGAGTCGGGCGGCACGGCGGCCTCGGCCTTCTCGACAAGGTCGACGAGCGGCCTGAGCGCCTTTTCGGAATATATCTCTGTCCAGACGCGGAACTCGGTCGCAACGAAGTTCGAGGTCCCGAGATCGGTCTCGAAGCTCGCGCCGAGGACCTCCTCCATCCACTTACGCTCCAGTTCGTCGAAGAACTCCTGCATCGGCTTCGCGGCCGCTCCGAACATGAGGCGGTAGTATTCGTCGAGAAGCGCGTCGATGTCCACCTGTCCATACCACGCTATGCGCGAGAAGACATACCAGTTGAGTGTGCAGTACATCGCGCGGTCGGCGTGGTTGCTCATGTACGCGCCGCGAATCATCGGCGCCATGCGGTTGTAGAAACTCGCCATCGCCCTCGGCGTCTGCGTGGGCACGTCGTCGATGTTCATGCAATAGCACGAGAACTTGCCGCAGTTGCTGTAGAGCTTCACCTTCCCGACGTTGCCGTACCACGCCTTCACCTGCTCGTAGTCCCGGTTGGCCCGCTTCTGCTTAACCCACCCGCCGTTGTTGCAGACGGTGACATGGACGTTGTCGGGAATCTTGCGATCGGGGACGTTCCTGTACGCGCCATACGCCATCTGCATGACGGCCCCCTTGACTCCCTCGAGCTTCAGCCGCTCGGCGATGTCGATTGTACAGTTCCAGATCAGCTCGTTCGACTCGCACGCCGGGTCCTTTGCCGCCGCGTACGCCGCCGTGCAGACTGGGCAGAAGCAGTGGATCGTGCCGTCTTCGGGCATGATGTCTACGTACTCTCCGTACTTGCAGTTGCCGCCCCACTTCTTGAGTCCGCGGCTCTCCGGCGGCTGCCCTGTGAGATACGCCTTGACGTCCTGGTATATCTCTTCCTTCAGTCCGGCCGACGAATAGCAGAACTTGTTGTTCTTGTGGTACGGCTCCCTCCCTGTATCCATGATGTCACGGGTTCCGTCCTTTTTCATGAGGAAGTATTCCGGGTGCGTCTCGCCAAAACGCTGCACGTACCTGAAGTCCCTCAGTCCGTGACAGCAGTGCAGCGGACGCGTCTGCATCCTTAGGCGCAAGTTCGAGATCGGCATGTACCGCTTCTCCTTGGCATCGGGATCGTACCACTCGCCGACGCTCGGCGTTACATGGCGCTCGGTAAGCTTGGGCGCGCTCACCTCGTCCGTCTCCGGCACTTCAAACGACTTCACTTTCGGCACGATCTCGCCAAGCTCGCCAGGGAAGTAGAACCTGCATCCGACGAACTTCTCCAGGAAATCGTAGGCGCCGAACAGAGTCGCGCGGGCGTAGCACCCGTGGTCGTAGTACGGGCGCAGGTTCCTGTCAAGGCCGGCGATGTAGACGGCGTTGCCCTTCGTCTTCACGGCAAAGCCATCCTGAGGCAGCTTCGCCGTGTCGATTCCGGCGGCGACGCTCCATGTGTTCGAGCCTAGGACGATGGACGCCTTTCCGGGATTCAGCTCGCTCACGACCGGCACCTTCGCGCCGAACGCGCGCGAAAGGAAGTTCGTCATCTCCTGCGCGGCGAACCAGACGACTCGCTGGTTCTTCTTCGCGTCAGGGGCGACGACAACCTCGGTGTTCTGCGGAGTGAAGCTGAGCGCTGCGGCCAGTACTGCCAGGCATGTGCACATGTCGAGGTATCCTTTCTTATCTGACGATCACAAGGAACTTGCGGGAGCTTGCGACGCGCCTGAGCAGCGCCGCCTCCGGATTCTCCGTGTCGGGCGTGTAGACGAGGCGGAACTCCGTCGCCGAGTCTGGCACGGCAAGCTTGATCGTGCGCTCCCCCGCTCCGGAATAGACGCCTGCGCTCACGCCGCCGACAAACGCCTCAAGCGAACCGGAGGGAAGCGTGAACGTGAAGTCGTACAGGCCCGCCGCCGGAAGCGTGCCGGCCACAGCGCCGGACGGGACGAGCAGTCCGTCTGCCGCGTTCGTCGTCACGGACGGAGAGGCGTAGCTTATCGAGACGC
>JAEEZC010000242.1 GCA_016288465.1 Verrucomicrobiota bacterium
AAAGTATGTCAAATTCCGGACTTGCTTTAACGTTCCCCTATGCCGGAAAATCCGGGATAAGGGGGTAGGGTTTGACTCTGGAATATCCCCAGTTTTTGACCCCTGAAATGGGCCGGATGCCTGATTTTATTGGGCTAGATGAGTTTCTGGAAGTGAAATAAGCGAAAAATCGGTTCCGCTTGCTGGGTGTGGTATAATGCCACGTGCAAACAAACCACCAAGAGGAACCGACATGGGGAATGATAGCATAATTGCGTTCAGAACGCGAGAACAACTTAGGAAATACCTGGGGATATTTTCTCCCCAGTTCAAGAACAGCCGATGGAAGATGGAGTTCCTTGGGCAGATGCTCTTCGGCATACAGGCCTCGCGGGACACGCTGATGAGCGAGATAGCCCGCTCGCTCCAGGAGGACATCCTCGCCAAGAAGACACAGGAGCGGCTTGAGCGGCACCTTGCGACGGACGGCATGGACGCGAAGATCCACGGGAGCATCCTCTGCGACGCCGCGCCAGGCATAGGGGAGAGCACGCTGGTGATAGTGGATCCGTCGGACGTGCAGAAGGAATACGCGGAGAAGATGCCGTACCTTGCCAAGGTCTGGGACGGCAGCAAGGGCAGGGTTGGGGACAACCTCGGCTACACGCTCTGCATGGCGATAGCCTGCGAGAACGGATGCCGGAAGATAGTTCCGCTCATGCTGCGGCTGTGGTCGTCCGTCCATCCCGAGTACGTCAGCGAGAACGACGAGGTGGAGCAGGTGATAGGGCAGATTGCCTCGACGACCAACGGTCGCGGCATATTCGTCTTCGACAGAGGCGGCGACGGCGACAGCATGTTCCGCTTCTACATAAGGCACGGCCTTGACTTCGTCATGAGGCTCGTGGGAGACAGATATCTGCTCAATTGGGGCGGGAAGACGGAGAAATCGAAGGTTCTCGCGGTCGATCTTGCGCGGCAGTGTACGCTTAGGTACGAGGACAGCGTCCTGTTCAAGTCGCACAACAAGGTCCACAACGTCCGCGTGAAGTACGGCTCGATGCCCGTGCGCCTACCGGACTGGCCCGACACCGACCTGCATCTCGTCGTCGTGAAGTGGCCTGGAGGCGAGAAGCCGATGATGCTGCTGACGACGCTGAACGCGGTACGCACGAGAAAGGCGCTCTGGGAGGGGGTGCAGGGCTATATGACCCGCTGGAGGGTCGAGGACACGATACGGTTCATAAAGCAGTCCTACAGGCTCGAGCACATGAGGCTCCTCGACTACCAGCGGCTGAAGAACATGGCCGCGCTCGTGGTGGCTGTGGCGTATTTCGCGGCGGCGTGGCTCGGCAAGAAGGTCAAGCTGGATGCGCTCGCCAAGCACGTCGCCAAGGTGTCGCGCAAGATGTTCGAGGTTCCGGAGTTCTTCTACTACGCAATAGCGGACGGCCTCAGGTGGCTCTTCGTGCGGCACGGCAGGTGGCGCGGCTGGAACTGTCCGCGCGAGGAATGCGGTGACTTGCAGATGGAGTTCGAGCTCCTGACGGGGTGATCCCGCGTCGGCAACGGCGAGAATCTCGGCGGCAAGCCCTTCGAGGCCCGCGAAACCGCGCGTGGCTCTCCATGGGCTCGACAGCATTTTCCAAAGGTGGGGATATTCCAGATCTGCCGCGCGGCTGAGTTTGTTTATGATATAATGTCTCGTACAGGGAGTTGTGTATGACGGGAAACTACATGAGAGTTATAGCTTGTGCGTTGTTTTGCCTTCTTGGTATACAGCAATCGGCGTGGGCTGCCGGAGACGAGTTCCGCAGGCGGCAGGAGCACAACGAGAGTCAGTGGAATCTGAAGCTGCCGGAATTCTACGGCGTGAAGTTCGGCGTTCATTCGGGTGTTTCGACGAACGGCCTTCGAAAAGGCGAGGCCAAGGACGATTCGGGCTATGTTGTCGGAGTGTACTGGGAGGGCGTTGACGAGTCCTTGCGTCCGACGGACTTCTTTGACTTTGCGCGGATCAAGTATTCCTACGGAACCATTGCGCCCGAGGCTGCGCTGTTCTGCGGCCATTTCCCGGGAAACCTGACTCTGGCGGAATGCATGCGGAAGCTTGACGACCTGGCATCCGACATCAATGCCAAGTACGGCGTCGAGCTTGCCCCGAATGACGCGCGGCAGGATGTTGCGCCGTCCGACAGGCGCTTTACGGGCGAGGCGCCCGCAGACAAGGCCAAAGATGAAGAACGACATCTGTTCCTTGAAGGGGCCGCTGTATACTGTCGCCGCTTTCAGAATCGGCATGTGTCGATTCTCATGGAAGCCGGCGAGAACCGCTATGGCGAACTTTGCGCAAGGCTGTTCGTTGAAGACAGGCTGCATAGCAGATGGTGACTGAGAGACCGCGGCAATCCGCCATGAGAAGGGCGGTGCGCAGAATAGCATACTGTCTCTTCGGGTATGTTGCGGCGCTGGGAGTTCAGCTGGCGTTTCTGCCGCCGGACTGGAACGGGATGGGGACGATCGTGCCTTATTTCGCGATGCCGATTCTCACGATTCTGTTCGGTCCGTTCCTCCTTGTGCCGCAGGACGCGTGGCTTGGCTCCGGCGACTGGAGCTGGCTTCTGCGGATGCTGCCGCTGTATTTCGTCCATCTGGCGTATGTCTGGCGTCTGCTGGCGAGACCGGGCCGCCGTGCTGTCCGCATCTTCGAGGTCTGTCTCGTCGCCTGCTGGTCGGCGCTGGGCGTCTGGTCGGCTCTGCCGGCGGTCGAGCGGCATGAGCTGCGAGTGGACGGCGCCAAGCTGCCGGGAGGCGCAGTGCGCCTGGCCGTCGTGAGCGATCTGCATTCGTGCCGATACGGCAAAGGACAGCGAGGGCTGGTGGAGATGATCGAGGCGCAGCGTCCGGACCTGGTGCTGATGGTGGGCGACATCTTCGACGACCGTCTGCCGGACGGCCCGGCCGTCGAATTCGCCGCGGAGATGGCCAGGCGGCGTCCGTGCGTGTACGTGACGGGGAACCACGAGTTCTGGAGCAACCGGGTCTTCGGGATGATGGGGGCGATGAAGAAGGCCGGCGTCACGGTCCTTCGCGGCGGATGCAGGACGTACTCGGTCAACGGGAACGAAGTAGACGTCTGCGGAGTGGACGATCCGACCGAGATGACGGAAGAGGACTGGACGGAAATGCTCGAGGCGGCGTATGGCGGGAGCGATCCGTCGCATCTGCGCGTTCTTCTCACGCATCGTCCCGAGTTTCCGGAGCTCTACGCAAGGTTCGGCTACGACCTGGTGCTGGCGGGCCATGCGCACGGAGGGCAGTGGAGGTGTCCGTTCTCGAAGCGAGGGGTTTATTCCCCCGACCAGTATTTCCTGCCTGAGTACGTGGACGGCCCTTACCGGCTGTCGAACGGGTCGACGATGCTGGTAAGCAGGGGACTTGCCCGCGAGAGCGCGCCTGTTCCGCGGTACTTCAACAATCCGGAAGTCCTTGTGGTCGACATATTGCGGCAGTGAATTGGCGGCGCGTGCCTAGTGTGCGCGGCGGCGGTTTTATGGTATAATATCACTCCATATGAAGAAACTCATCGCACTTATCGTCCTTGCCGCGGCCGCAACGGCCTCAGCGGCGAAGGTGTCAAGCGTGAAAGTGAAGGCATTGGACCGCTTCGGCGGCGACACGGGAGCGGTCGTGAGCCGATGCCAGACGAAGGTCGGCGAGACCTATGACCCGACCACCGTGTCGCGCGACGTCAACTCTCTCAAGGCGTCCAACGAATTCGAGGAGATATCGGCCGACGCCGACCATGGCGAGAACGGCGTCGATGTCGTCTTCTACGTGAGGCGCAAGGTCCGCTTCCTCAAGCCCCTGGTCATAGAGGGCAACGAGTTCTTTACAGCGTCGCGCGTCACCAAGGAGGCGGCTCTCACCGACGGCTCGCTTTACGGCGAGGGCGAGCTTGCGGACGCGGCGGCGAGGGTGCGCGCCGCGTACAGGAAGAAGGACTTCGCGGACGTGAAGGTCACTCCGCGCGTCGACGTGGTCTCCGGCAACGACGCGAGGATAACGCTTGTCATTGTCGAGGGCGAGCGCCGCAAGGTGCGTTCGGTGGTCTTCGAGGGCGCGGCGCACGCGGTCGAGACGTCGGTGATCAACAGAAACCTCAATCCCTTCCACAGCCTTGAGGACGGCGAGTTCGACGCGATCGTCCTGCACGAGGCGGTCCAGGACTATCCGTGGTGGAATCCGGTCGGCTGGTTCCTCGAAGGGCCCCTCGACCCCGAGCGTCGGCGTGCCGCCGTCGCTGCGGCGTATCGCGACAACGGCTATCTTGACGTGCGCGTGACGGGGCCGAAGAGCGTGCCGACTGACGACGGCAGGGTCGACGTCGTGTACAAGGTGGATGAGGGCGTCCGCTATCTCGTGGGCAACGTGTCGATACGCGGGCTCAAGCACTACAGCGAGAAGGACGTGGCCTCTCGCAGCGAGATTCCCGAGAGGGGCTCCGTGGCGAGCCAGAAGGCTCTTGACGCGGCGGCCCAGAGCATCAGGATCGCGGTGTGCTCGGGCGACATCGGGCTTGCCGACGCGCATGTGCAGACGAAGCACATTCCGTCCGCGTCGGGCGGCGCGACGGCCGACATCGTCTTCAAGGTGACGGAGGGCGTGCCTGTCCGCATCAACGAGGTGAAGATCGTCGGCAACGACTACACCAAGGACAAGGTGATCCGCCGCGAAATCGCGCTCGGGCCTGGCGACCGCATGCTCGAGGACCGTGCGGAGCGCTCGCGCAAGCGTCTTGAGAACCTAGACTACTTCTCCCGCGTCCACTACTATCTCGCGGCGACGGACCTCGGCAAGGACGCCAACGGCGCGGAGTACCGCGACCTCGTCTACCAGGTCGAGGAGAAGAACACCGGTTCGTTCATGGTGGGCGTGGGCGCCTCGTCCGTGGACTCCGTCTATGTTTCCGCGGAGCTCAACCAGAACAACTTCGACCTGTTCGCGCCGTCTAAGCTCTTCCGTGGCGGCGGGCAGAAGGGCAGGGCGTACGTCGCCTGGGGCCCGCGCTACCAGAGCGCCGAGATCGGCGTCGTCGAGCCGTACTTCATGAACCGCATGCTGGAGCTTTCGGTCGACGCGTACCGCCGCATGCGCTGGTACGACCAGTACGACCTCATCCGCTCCGGCGGGATGGCGTCGCTCAGCTATCCCGTCAAGTTCTGGCCGACCTGGGAGCCGTTCGGCCGTCTTGGCGTGGGCATATCGGGCGAGTTCATCGAGTTCGACGACGTCGAGCGCGGCACCTACTACACGAAGTCGGGCCGGGAGGTCTCGTTCGTCGACGAGGAGCGCAAGTACGGAGACGCGTTCGAGCCGGTGCTGCATCTCTTCTGGGTCAAGGACGGACGCGACAGCTTCCGCATTCCGACGAAGGGCTTCCGCACGCGCGTGTCGGCGGACGTCGCGCCTGGCGGGGACAACAAGTACTGGAAGCTCGGCTTCAACCACAGGCACTACTGGACCGTCTGGAAGCGCTACGGGCACGTTCTCATGGCGGGCGTGCGGGCCGAGACGATCGACGGCATCAGCGACGACGTGCCGATCTACAACCGCATGTTCCTCGGCGGTCCGAAGTCGATACGCGGCATCGAGTACCGCCATGTCTCCCCGCACGTGAGGAAGGACGACTCTCGCCACTGGGAGCCCTGGGGCGGGCAGACGCTCTTCTGCGCGAACTTCGAGTACACGATACCGATCGTCAAGATGTTCCGCTTCGCGGTTTTCTCGGACGTCGGCTCTGTTGGCGAGGACGAGTTCGATCTCGACTTCTCCGACACGTTCGCGTGGACCGTCGGCCTCGGGCTGAGGCTTGACATACCGATGTTCCCGATACGCCTCGACTTCGCGACGCCCGTCGAGAAGCCCGACCACGCGGAGGACGAGGTGTTCTCGTTCACGATCGGCTACGATTTCTGACAACAACAAGGCTGGACCGCACATACAATGAAAAAGACCGCACTCGCACTCGCACTCGTCCCCGCACTCGCCTTCGCGGAGGCAAAGATCGCCACGGTAGACCTGCTCGTACTGGTGAGGAACCATCCCGACTACGACCGCAACGAGAAGTTCATCGAGTCGAAGAGCAAGGACCTGCAGAAGAAGGGCGACGAGATCAAGGCCGAGGGGGAGGCCCTTCAGGCCGACGGCAAGAAGATGATGGAGCAGTTCCGCAATCCGATGCTGAACGACAAGGCCAAGGCCGACCTCGAAAAGAAGCTGCAGGACATCCAGCAGAAGCTTCTCCAGATCGAGCAGCGCTACCGCACCGAGATGATGCGCGGCGACCAGGACCTGCGGGACGACCGGGCCCGGCTCATGAAGGCGACGACCGACGATCTGCGCGCGCGCCTGAAGAAGTTCGCGGAGGCCGGCGGCTACGACTTCATTCTCGACTCCAACGTCGTGCCCTTTTCCAAGAAGGAGTACGACGTGACGGACGGTGTTCTTGCGGAGATGGGGGTCGATCCCCGCAAGGCCAAGGGCAGGGGTCCTGAAGATGAAGGCAAGTGAACTGGCAAAGATACTCGGCGGAACGCTTGAGGGCGACGACGTCGAGGTGTTCGCGTGCGGTGGGCTTGAGGAGGCGCGTCCAGGCGACGTGAGCTTCTGCAAGGACCCGAAGCACGTGCGGCTTGTGGAGTCCACGAAGGCGTCCGCCGTGCTTCTGCCGCCGGAGTGGGACAAGGGGGCGCCGTGCGCGGTGATACGCGTCGCCGACCCCAACCGCGCGTGCATGGCCGCGGCGCGTCTCTTCGCGCCGCCCGAGCCGCAGCGCGCCCCCGGCGTTCATCCGACGGCGATTGTCGACCCGACGGCGAGGCTCGGCGAGGGCGTGCATGTCGGGGCGTACACGATAATCGAGAAGAACTGCGAAATCGGCGACGGCGCCGTCATCGAGGCCCAGGTGTTCATAGGCGAGGGCTGCAGGGTCGGCGCAAGGACGCACATCTATCCGCAGGTGACGCTGCGGGAGGGGACGGTCGTCGGGGCGGACTGCATCTTCCACTGCGGCGTGAGGCTTGGCGGCGACGGGTACGGCTTCAACAACGGGCGCCGCGAGGACGGCTCCGTGTACATCGAGAAGATTCCTCAGCTCGGCATCGTGGAGATAGGCGACGGGGTGGAGATCGGGTCCAACACGACTATCGACAGGGCCCGCATCGGCCGCACGTACATCGGTCCCATGACGAAGATCGACAACCTCGTGCAGATCGGCCACAACGTCAAGGTGAAGGGATACTCCGGGCTGATTGCGCAAAGCGGCGTCGCCGGCTCGACCGAGATCGGCTACGGCTGTCTCATATGGGCGCAGGCGGGGATATCGGGCCACATCAAGATCGCGGACGGCGTGCAGGTCGGGCCTCAGGCGGGCGTGCCGCAGACGCTGGACGGCTCGGTAAAGTACGTGATCGGCACGCCGGCCGAGACGATGAAGGACTTCGGCGGTCGGGTGCTTCTGCCGAAGATGGTCTCGAAGATCAAGGCGGAGATCAAGGGCATCAAGGAGAGGCTCGACAGTACACAGGAGGCAAAATGAGGAAATCCTCGGTCTTTGTAGCGTCGGCGCTTGCGTGCGCCGCTCTGGCAGCAAGCGCTGGCATTGAATTCGACGCGGGCGCGGACCTGCGCATTCGGCAGGAGATGATGAAGAACGTGCCCGGGCTTCCCGGAGGCGGGCTCATCGGAAATGCGCCGCACGGACGCTACGTGAACAACGTGCGCTTCCGTCCGCGTGTTTGGGGCGAGATCAGGGGCGAGACCGAGGACCACGCGAAGTTCCGCCTGTACACGAGGTTCACTGACGAGTTCAGGTGGTACATCAACCCATCCGCGCCCGGCGCGTACGTCTTTCCCGACGAGCTGATACTGGACAACCTCTTCTTCGAGGCCAAGGACCTTTTTGACGGATTCCTCGACTTCGCCGTCGGCAGGCAGGACCTCTACGGCCTCTACGAAGGGATGGAGCTGGTGATTACGGACGGCACGCCCGGCGACGGCTCGCGCACGACCTACGGCGACATGGTGCGCTTCGGCCTTAACTTCGAAGACGACCGGAGGCTGGACCTCTTCGCCCTGTACAACTTCGACGACGCCGACGACCTCAGGTGGGGCACGAGGCGCGGCAAGCACAGGTCGCTCACCGGACTCGGCCGCGCCGAGCCGGACATGGACGACTGGGGCTTCGGCGCGATCTGGAGCGCCAAGCTGGCTGAGGCTCTGCCGTACAAGTTCTTCGTGATGCAGAAGAACACCGCGAGCTACTATCGCATGGGCTCGAAGCGCCCGCGGACGCAGCGCGAGCTGGTCGGCCTGAGCGTCACGCCCCAGCTGGACGACGAGTGGTCTCTGCAGTTCGACGGCATGGGCCAGGTAGGCGTCAACGGGGACGGCGACACGCTCCTTGGCAGCTGCGCGTACGTAGGCGTCAACTGGAAGAGCTCCAGGGAGGACGGCGCCAGACCCTATGCCAAGCTGGGCTATCTCTTCATGAGCGGCGACAAGGACACGGCCGAGGAGGACGGCGGTCATTCGGCGTGGGATCCGATGTGGTCGCGCGCAATCACGCACTCGGAGCTGATGCTCTACGGACCGCTCTACGGAGTGGCCTGGTGGAGCAACATGCACTTTGCGAAGCTGACGCTTGGCGTCGACATCGCCAAGGACCACAGCGCCGAGGCGAGCTGCGGGCCTATCTTCTGCGCCGCGCAGGACGGGCTTGGCGGCGGGGACGGTGACTTCAAGGGCTTCCTCGCCCGCGCCCGCTATTCGTTCCCGATATTCTCGGCTCCCTACAGCGAGGAGGGCGGTCGGGGCTTCAACGTGCTCGGGCACTTCTATGCGGAGGTTTTCAACCCCGGCGACTACTATTCGTCGGACAAGCTGGCGTGGTTCCTGCGCTGGAACGTCGAGTTCAGGTTCTGATCGGTTGACTTCCACGCATCTAAAATGATAAAATACGCAGAACTTTTAGTCCAATAAGGCACGATCCATTCATGGCGAAAGAAGAAGATCAGGCGATTGAGGTGACCGGCACGGTCACCAAGGTTCTGCCTGCCACGATGTACAAGGTCCAGCTCGAGAACGGGCACGAAGTGCTTGCGCACATTTCCGGGAAGATGCGCAAGTTCTTCATCAAGATCGCGATCGGCGACAAGGTGACGGTCGAGATATCCCCGTACGACCTCGGCAAGGGCCGCATCACGTTCCGCCACAAGGTGTGAGAGTTCCGAGGGCGTTCACAGTAGGTTTTCGGTAATCCAAGGAGAGTAACAATGTCAGGTCACAGCCACTGGGCTACAATCAAGCGCGCGAAGGGCGCGGCGGATGCGAAGAAGGGAAAGATCTTCTCGAAACTCGGCAAGGAGATTACGATCGTCGTCAAGGCGAAGGGCGGGAATCCCGACAACAACCCGACCCTGCGCACGCTGATCGCGAAGGCGAAGGCGGCGCAGATGCCGAACGACAACATCGACCGTGCGATCAAGAAGGGAACGGGCGAGCTCGAGTCCGCCGAGATGGTGGACGCCCAGTACGAGGGCATCAAGGGCGGCACGGCCGTCGTCGTGCGCGTGCTGACCGACAACAAGAACCGCGCCGCGGCGGAGGTCTCGAACGTGTTCAAGAAGAACGGCCTCGAGCTTGCGAAGCCCGGCAGCGCTTCGCGCCTCTTCGACCGCATGGGCCAGATCATGATTCCCGCGGCGGACGGCGTGACCGAAGACAAGGTCATGGAGGTCGCTCTTGAGGCTGGCGCCGAGGACGTGCTTTCCGAGGACGGCGGCTTCACGGTCAAATGCCAGCCTAACGACTTCACGACGGTGCTTGAGGCCGTCAAGGCGGGCGGCATTGCGGTCGACGAGGAGAACTCGAACGTGGGTCTCGTGCCCAACATGACGAACCCCGTCTCTGACGTCGCGGTTGCCAAGGCGATCAACAAGTTCGTTGAGATGCTTGAGGACCTCGAAGACGTTCAGGACGTCTACACGAACATGGAGACGACCGACGAGGTCGACGCAGCCCTCGAGGCCGAGGGCTGAGAGGTCTCGTCACGCCCCGGTCCACTGCCGATGAATGACAGACTTGCGACCGAGATAGCCGTTCTGCGCGAGGTGGCTTCCGTCGTCGCGCGCGAACGCAATGTGCGCCGCCTCCTTGAGACGGCGCTTGGCATACTCGAGCGGAGCATGGGAATGCTCCGCGGCACTTTCACGCTGCTTGAGGGCGACGAGCTTCGGATAGTCGCTTCGGCAAGAAAGCTTAATGCCGAGGAGAAGTCCCTGGGCCGGTACCGAATCGGCGAGGGCATCACCGGCCTTGTGGCGAAGACGGGACGGTCCGAGGTGGTATGCGACGTCCGCAAGGACCGTCGCTTCCTCAACAGGACGAAGTCCCGCGACGCGAACGAGGCCCTTTCGTTTGTGTGCGTTCCTCTGGTGCACAGAGGGCAGATAATCGGAACGCTCTCCGCCGACCGCGCGATGACTGGCAACACCGGCGATCTCGTGCGCGACGTGGAGCTTCTTGAGATACTCGCCAATCTTGTTGCGGAGGCTGCGTTCGTGTGCCGTGAGGAGGTTGCCGAGCGCGAGGAGCTGATGAGCGAGTACAGGGTTCTGCGCGGCATGGTGTACGAGAACCCCGGGCGTCTCATAGGCAACTGCCCTCAGATGCGAGACGTCTACGAGCAGATACGGCAGGTGGCTTCGAGCGGCGCGACTGTGCTGATACGAGGCGAGAGCGGCACGGGCAAGGAGCTTGTCGCGCAGGCGATCCAGAGCCTTTCCCAGCGCGCGGACAAGCCTTTCGTGGTGCTTAACTGCGCGGCGCTGCCGGAGTCTCTGGTCGAGTCCGAGCTCTTCGGCCACGAGAAAGGGGCGTTCACGGACGCGCGCGAACGGAGAATCGGGCGGGCGGAGGCGGCGGACGGAGGGACGCTCTTTCTCGATGAAATAGGCGACCTTTCGATACCGGTGCAGGTCAAGCTGCTGCGGTTTCTCCAGGACCGGACGTTTTCGCGCGTCGGTTCCAACGAGCTGCTCAAGAGCGACGTAAGGTTCATCGCTGCGACGAGCCGGAATCTGGAGGATCTCATGGAGCGGAAGCTGTTCCGCGAAGACCTGTACTACCGGCTTTCAGTGTTTCCGATCGCGCTGCCGCGCCTGGCGGACCGAGGCGACGACGTCGAGACTCTTGCGCAGCATTTCCTTGCGAAGATGCGCGTGAAGTACGAGAAGAAGGTCGTAAGGTTCTCCGTGCCGGCGCTCAATGCGCTCAAGGCGTATTGCTGGCCCGGGAACGTGCGCGAGCTGGAGAACTGCATTGAGAGGGCGGTCTTGACGACTAAGGACGACTGTGTCCACAGCTACAACTTTCCGGCGGCGATTCAGACTGAGGAGTTCGCCGAGGATCCGTTTGGCGGCGGTGCGACGCTCACTCTCGACGAGCAGGTCACGGCCTTTGAGAGGCGGCTTCTGGAGGATGCCCTCAAGCGCAACAACGGCAATCACAGCGCCGCAGCGCGAGAACTTGGCATATCGCCGAGGATGATGAGCTACAGGCTGAGCAGAACGGGATCGGGCGCATTCAGGGGCGGCAGGGGAAAATGACTGCGATAATCGACTATCGTGCAGGAAACCTTACGAGCGTCAGGAACGCGTTCGCTGCGCTAGGCGCTGAGGCTGTTGTGACGCGTGATCCCGCGGCGATCGCTAGTGCAGATCGTGTGGTCTTTCCCGGCGTCGGCGCGGCGAGGAGCGCGATGGACAATCTGAGCGAACTGGGGCTGGTGAATGCCGTGAAGTCCGCCGCGATGTCTGGCAGGCCCTTTCTCGGCATCTGCCTTGGCATGCAGATTCTTTTCGACCACTCAGACGAAGACGGAGGCGTGGACACTCTGGGCGTGCTCAGGGGACGCGTAATGCGATTCCCGAGGGTCCCCGGCTTTAAGGTTCCGGCCATAGGCTGGAACGATGTTGGCGGCAGGGAGTACTACTTTGTCCATTCATACTATGCGGAACTTGTCCCTGAGACGGCCGGTGTGGCGGAGTATGCGGGCGTCAGGTTCACGGCGATGGTGAAGAAGGGCCGTTTGTGGGCCTGCCAGTTCCATCCGGAGAAATCCGGTCGCGTCGGGCTAGAGTTGCTCGAGGAGTGGTTGAAGCTTGATAATGACGGGTGTGCCAAATGCTGACGAAGCGAGTTATTCCATGCCTTGATGTCCGCAACGGACGCGTCACCAAAGGCGTCAAGTTCAAGAACAACGTCGATTTGGGCGATCCGGTCGAGATGGCGGTCGGCTATTCGGAGGGGGGCGCGGACGAGCTTGTGTTCTACGACATCACCGCGAGCGCCGAAGGCCGTCCGATAGACATAGGAATGGTCGAGGCCGTTGCAAGGGCGGTTCGAATTCCCTTTGCCGTTGGAGGAGGCATTTCGTCCCTTGCCGACATGGAGCGCGTAATTCTGGCCGGTGCGGAGAAGATATCCGTCAATTCGCTTGCCGTCAGGAATCCGCAGATCATCGCAGAAGGCGCCAGGGCGTTTGGCCGTCAGTGCGTCGTTCTCGGCATGGACCCTGTGCGCAGCGGGAAGACCCCGAGCGGCTATGAGATAACGACAAGGGGATATCGGGACTTCACCGGCATGGATGCGGTCGAGTGGGCCAGGCGTGCCGCCGATCTCGGCACCGGGGAGATTGTGGTGAATTCGGTCGATGCGGACGGGACGCGGGAGGGCTTCGAGCTTGAAATAACGCGTCTTGTCGCCGAAGCGGTGGATGTGCCTGTCGTCGCCTCCGGTGGCGCGGGACGTCCCGAGCACTTCGTGACCGTGTTCCGAGAGGCGAGAGCCGACGCCGCGATTGTAGCGGGCATGATACATTCCGGAGAATTCACCATAGCGAGCATAAAGGACGCAATGCGCGATGCAGGCGTTCCTGTTCGCATGAGCTGGTGAATCGCGCCATTCACGCACGGACAATTTTTTGGTATAATCTACTCGATACGACATACGCTAAAAGTAAAGGATCCTGACATGATACGTAAATCGTCCTTTTTTGCCATTGCCTTGTCATTCGCGTTCGCCTCGTCTGCTGATCAAGCTCCAGTGACATACGTCGACTCAAACGGCGTCTCGCAGGTCTGCAACAGCTACACCGTCGTGGACGAGAACACGACGGTGTGGTCTAACAGTTGGTATCTTGTTGCTGGTGAAGTCAGCATTGACGGGGGCGTCTTGGTTTCCAACGATGTTCATGTGATTCTTGCCGATGGTTCCAGTCTTGAAGTGGATGCCACTGGAAGTGAAATGGCGGGCATTGAGGTTGAGAGCGGATTCTCCCTTTCTGTCTATGGACAGGTCAATGGGAGTGGAGCGCTTTCCGCCTCTGGAGACAAATACTGTGCTGGAATCGGCAGTCACAACTCTAGTGCCACTAATAGAATCGGCGGGGCGACGAGTGGCACGATTGTCATAAACGGAGGTGTGATAGACGCAAATGGCGGCGCTAGCGCAGCAGGAATTGGCGGTGGTTTTGGATGTGACGGGGGTATTGTCACGGTGAATGGGGGTGAAGTTGTCGCTACTGGAGGAATTAAGGGTGCTGGCATCGGTGGTGGCTCAGACGGCTCAGGCGGCTATGTGACAATAAACGGTGGTTTGGTGATTGCGAGGGGGGGTGAAGACGCAGATCATTATGTGGGCTCTGGCATAGGTGCAGGCGTCAAGCTTGAAGAAGAGGTGGGTGGCGGTTGGATTCAGCTTCCTGTTAACAACAGAACTTTGTTCATAGGAGCTAATGTTGTTGTTAAGACCATGGATAGTTCTAGCCAGTCTTATATTGAGCTGGAGGCTAATGCGTACGGATATGTAGATCTTGGCGAAAGCAATGATTATTCAGAGTTGCTGATAGGAGCGACTGTTTTCGAGGACGGTTATTATCTCGTTGGAGTTTTTGACGGTGTCGATTTGCGTAACAGCATAGATGCGACACGTCGCCTGAGAGAGAATCCGAACACAAATGGCCTATATCGCATAGTGTGGACGCTTGGCGAGGGAGACTCCTTTGAAGTGGTGAAAATACAAAATTATAGGGTTGTCACACGCTATGGGACAAACGGCGTTGCAGGGGCTGCATACGTGGTTCCGGCCGAGGAGTCCGGGATCCGAGTCTTGAGCTTTGATCCTGAAGGCGGCTCTGGAGGACTCTGCGGATGTCTTGGCACGGCAGAGTTGCCGGTAGTGACGTATGTGGACGCCGACGGATTGACACAGACTTGCTCTGATTACCAGTTTGTGTCAGCAGACATGCGGAACTTGACGACAGGATGGTATGTTCTGGACTCCTCAAACGTGTGCATTGATGTGGGCATAATCGTTTCGGGCTACGTGAATCTTATTTTGATGGATGGAAAGTCTTTAACGGTTGAAGGAGATTCTTTCGATTATGTGGACGATGAAGGATTTGAGTATAAATCTGGTGAGGCTGGGATTTGCGTGGAATATGGCGATTCTCTTGCGATATACGGACAGGCTGGCGGTACGGGAAAAATGACGGCTAAGGGGGGCGATTTCTCTGCTGGTATTGGCAGTCGCGATTCTATTCTCTCGGGATACTCACCATGCGGCTTTATTATGATTAATGGAGGAGTAGTCAAGGCTACAGGTGGTGATGCTGGTGCTGGAATTGGCGGCGGGTTCGGATGCGACGGCGGTACTGTAGTCGTAAATCGCGGTACGGTTGACGCTGTTGGTGGCGTATTTCCTGATTCTGAAGATAACGCCGCTGGAATTGGGGCTGGCTTACCAGATGGCGAAGAGCCTTGCAATCCTGGCGAATTGTTCGTGGCGGAGAATATGATGGTCAAGGCTGGTGACGAGGAAGGACAGTTGTCCGAGCTGCAGAAAGACGCGTTCGGCTCTGTTACGCTAACCGAGGCGATGTACTATGTAATACAGGCCTCCGATGATGTTCCGCCGAGTGACTGGCCGGACGTTTCCGGTCTTTCCGCTTCCGACCTTGCCGGTGCCGTGATCTCCGACATCCCCCCGGCATTTCAGGGGGCGAACGCGATATCTCTTGTCTCCTGGGCAAATGGGGCAGGCGGCGTCGCGTACGAGGACAGAACGGGCATGATTCTCGACGCTTATCTGCTCAACTGCACTAATACTGCTGAGGCGGTTGCCGCAGAGAAGCCGTACTTCAGGATAACCAAATTCCAGGTGGGTGCGAATGGCGCTGTCCAGATCGAGACGACAACGACCAATAGCTCTGGCCGAGCGTACAACGGAAGCGTCACGGTTGAAGGCTCTGCTGCGCCGATCGGGCCTTGGGCGACAACGAATGCAACGCACCGCTTCTTTAGGGCGTTGCTTGCACTCTGATCCCGCAACGTTGCCAGCTGACATCTATGGACAAGATTCTCATTCTTGACTACGGCTCGCAGTACACGCAGCTGATAGCGCGTCGCATCCGCGAGTTCCACGTGTATTCGGAAATCGTTCCGTTCAACATCTCTGCGGAAAAGCTCCGCTGCCTTGCGCCCAAGGGCATAATCCTGTCGGGCGGACCCAATAGCGTGTTCGAAGAAGGCGCACCTGGCATTGACCGTGGCATATTCGATCTCGGAGTTCCGGTTCTGGGCGTCTGTTACGGCATGCAGCTGATGAGCCAGGAGCTTGGCGGCAAGGTGAAACCCGGCGAGAGGAGGGAATACGGCAAGACTGAGATGTCGGTCGTGCCGGGCAACGAGCTGTTCAAGGGCATCCCGGACAGGTTCGTCGTCTGGATGAGCCATGGTGACAGGGTGGACGAAATCCCGCTTGGATTCAAGGTCAGCGCCACTTCGGCGAACTGCCCGTTTGCTGCCATTCGCAACGAGGAAAAGCGTTTCTTCGGCATCCAGTTCCATCCTGAGGTCGTGCACACGGAACACGGCAGGCAGATACTTTCAAACTTTGCATTCAACATCTGCCGCGCGAACGCAGACTGGCAGCTGACTACGTGGATAGATGACACGGTTGAGAGCCTCAAGCGTCAGATTGGCGGCGACGAGGTTGTGCTCGGTTTGTCGGGGGGCGTGGATTCGTCGGTTGCGGCTGTCCTGCTGCACAGGGCGATAGGCCCGAGGCTGCATTGCATTTTTGTGGACAACGGGCTTCTTCGGTACAATGAGGCGGAGCAGGTGGAGGAGATGTTCAAGTCTCGTCTCGGACTCGATCTCACAATTGCCCGAGCTGCGCAGACGTTCTATTCCGCCTTGAAGGGCCTGAGCGATCCTGAGGCGAAGCGCAAGGCCATAGGAAAGACGTTCATCGACGTCTTTGCCGACGAGGCTCGAAAGTTTAAGCACTGTCGTTTCCTTGGTCAGGGCACGATATATCCAGACGTCATTGAGAGTTCCAGTGCGCTGAAGGGACCTTCGCAGACTATAAAGTCGCATCATAACGTCGGAGGACTTCCGCCTGACCTCAAGTTCGAGCTCGTAGAGCCGCTGCGCGACTTGTTCAAGGACGAGGTCCGTGCGGTCGGCCGCGTTCTCCGCATGGCTGACGAACTGCTTGACAGACAGCCGTTTCCCGGGCCTGGGCTTGGAGTTCGCATCCTTGGCGAGGTCACTGAGGAGAAGGTCAGACTTCTTCAGCAGGCGGATCTTCGAGTTCAGGAAGAGGTTCTCAAACTTCCAAACTACAGGGACATATGGCAGACGTTCGCGGTGCTGCTGCCCGTGAAGAGCGTCGGCGTCATGGGCGACCAGCGTACTTACGAGTACACCTGCGCCGTCAGGAGCGTGAACTCGGTGGATGCGATGACCGCGGACTGGACGCGGCTTCCTTACGAGACTCTGGCTACGATATCCAATCGTATCATCAACGAGGTGCGCGGCATAAACCGCGTTGTCTACGACATCTCGTCCAAGCCGCCCGCGACAATAGAATGGGAGTGAATTATCGTAAATACCCCCTTGCGCTGAGCACGGGTTTTATGATATACTACACATCACTCGATCGTTCGGGCGTGGCGCAGTGGTAGCGCAGTTGACTGTTAATCAATTGGTCGCTGGTTCGAATCCAGCCGCCCGAGCCAAGAGTGCAGGCGTGACAACCTGTTGCACCCGTGGTGAAATTGGCATACACGCCAGATTCAGGTTCTGGTGCCGCAAGGTGTGTGGGTTCAAATCCCACCGGGTGCACCAAAAGAAGCTGGCCCCTTCGTCTATCGGCTAGGACATCTGGTTCTCATCCAGGTAAGAGGAGTTCGACTCTCCTAGGGGCTGCCAAAGTGGTTGAATGGTGAAGACGGGTTACAAGGAGGAGGTTTAGTGGGTTTTCTCCTCAAGTTTCTCCTAAGGACGGTGAAGTGGTTCTTCATCGTCTTTTGTATTTTCGTATTGTCGTTGTTTTTCCGCATGCAAAGGGTTCCTGGTCGGCTGGTCGCGGCCGCAATAGATGCTTTTGCGCCTACGAACATCATTGTGCATGTGGAGTCTGTGTCGTTCGGTTTCCTGGGAGGGCTGCATGTGCGCAACCTACGGCTGTATGATAGAGACGCCACGAAGTCTGTAGAGCCCGTCATGTCTGCATCGGCGCTGTCGGTGTTTGCCCTCCAAAGACGCGTCGTGGTTGATGACTTAACGTATATACGGCTTCCGCCTCGTTATTACATGCCTGGGAACGAGGAGCGAAACTCCAGGGCTGAGCTGCCGTTGCCGAACATAGGGCGGTTGTCTCTGGTTCTTCGTCGCCCCAACGTGCTTTCGATGAAGCCTGAGAAGGTGACTGCCGATGTAGAAGTATCCAGTCGTCGGATTGCGATCGCCCATTTGCGGCTTGACTGGCCTGATGCTGACGAGCAAATGTGGCTTGAGGGATCTTGCTCGGCGGACTTCGAGCGACAGGAGGTTGTTGGCGAGGTACGCGGATCTGCGAAGCAGCACCATGCAAGACCTTTTCTGGTCGCGCTAGACCTGCCCTCGGCGCTCCCGTATGTTGACGCATTTACCGACATTCTGGGCAAGGTGCCGGTTACGTGTCGGTGGAAAGTGAACCTCGTCAACAACGATTTCAACCTCGATTTGTGGCTGTCTCCAGATTTGGGAAAGTACAATGGCGTACCGATGAGGCACGCCGAGGGAAACCTCCACTTCAGCGTTTACACACGGGGCCACACTCTGAACTATCGGCACGTCATTGGTCCGATTTCCGCCACTGGGGTAAAAGGCGAGCCGCTCAATGGAACCATAGTCGTCGACAGCCGCAACGGCACAAACACAGTCTCCATCTCGGCAAAGAGCGCGTTGCCGGCTGCGGACATCCTGAAAATCGGCGGTTTCGTTGGCGACTATGTCGGAGAGGACGTCATTGGCAAGTCTGAGTGCGAGCTGGAGTTCAAGTTCCCTTGGGACATGGGAGACGACCGTTCCAAGCTAAACGGTAGAGGGTCGTTCTCGATACGAGATGGACAGGTGATGCGGATGAAGGGCTTCAATGGACTTCTTTCGATACTCGCCGACAAGGTGCCAGGTGTCGCATGGTTCACCGATTCTACGCAGGCGTTCTGCGACTACACGATCGAGGACGGCATTGTGAAGTCGGACAATGTTTACATAGAGGGATCGGTGTTCTCGATCAAGATGTACGGCTCGTATGATTCAGTGAGGGATTCCCTGAACTTCACCGCCAGAGTGCAGTTTTCGAAGAAGGACTCACTGGTTGGTCGAGTACTTCATCCCCTTACGTGGCCGTTCACAAAGCTTCTTCTGGAGTTCAGGCTCTCCGGTACTACGGAGAACCCCAAGTGGACTTACATAAGCGTAATCGACAGGGTTTTGGAGAGCACACGATGAATCTGACGAGTCCGAGCCAAGTCAAGGCATGGTGCATAGAGAACGGATTCCACCCCAACAAGGTTCTCGGGCAGAACTTTCTAATAGACCGCAATGCACTTCTGGCCATTGTAGACGCAGGCCTTGAGTCGTTGCCCGCTGCGTCATCTCCGCGGGTGTTGGAGATCGGGCCTGGCCTAGGTGTCATGACAGAAGAGCTGCTTTTGCGCGGATGCCTTGTAACGGCAGTTGAGAAGGACGCAGTCCTTGCGAATCGCCTTAAAAGTGCGCTTGGCTGTCCGCTAGGGCTTTCAGTGGTCGCAGGGGACGCTCTTGACATGACGAAGGAATGGCGAGGCGAGCGTTCGTGCGGGGGGGCGTTCCCGCCGTCCGATGGTTTCGATTGCATGGTTTCCAATCTTCCTTATCAGGCCGGCACACGAATACTCATGGATCTGGTGATGACACGGGCACTACCCAGCATGACAGTGCTTGTGCAGGCCGAGGTTGCGGACAGGCTTGCCGCGAAAGAGGGGTCGAAAGCAAGGGGCCTTGCGGGTGTGTGGGCGCAACTCGACTATGACGTCAGTATAGTGCGAAAGGTGTCGGCGAGTTGCTTCTGGCCGCGCCCCGCAGTCGGCTCCACGGTAGTCAAACTAGTGCGTCATGACAGAAATGTTTGTCTTTCTGCTGGAGAGCGCAAGTTTTTCTTCAGTTTGACAAAACAGGCGTTTGTTCATCGACGCAAACAGCTTGGCAGTATCTTCAAGGATTTGATACAATCTACGGCAAGGGCAGAAGAGCTCTCGAACAATGATTGGATAGAACTATCGAAAGGACTTTACGATGCAGACACCTGAGGAGTTTCTGAAGGCCAACGGTTTTGTGCCGGCGGCGGACATAGACAGGCAGGCGCTGATAGCGCTGTTTCTCTCTGAAATGGAGAAAGGCTTGAATGGAGAGCCTTCTTCACTTCGCATGATTCCCGCGTATGTCGGCGTTGGCGGCAAGATTCCATCCGGTGCCAGAGCTGCAGTTCTTGATGCCGGTGGCACTAATTTCAGGTCTGCGATTGTTTCGATTCCGCCGAAGATTGAAGACCGCAAGAACCAGCCGATGCCAGGCAGCAAGGGCGAGGTTGGCGAAGAAGAGTTCTATGCTCCGTTTGCTGAAGAGCTCAAGCGCGTAGCGCCCAAGGCGACGGCCAAGAAGTTTGGCTGGTGCTTCTCTTACAATGCCGACGTGACGCCTGACCTTGACGCGAGGCTTAATTGCTGGACGAAGGGCATTCGCGCGCCTTCGATTGTTGGCCAGTATGTTGGCAAGGAGCTTCTCAAGCGTTTGGGCGGCGGACAGATTGCCGTTGTCAACGACACGGTCGCGACTCTGCTGGCGGCCAAGGCGACTGAAGGCGACAAGACGTACTCGTCGTACATTGGTTTCATCCTCGGGACTGGCACCAATACTGCATATGTGGAGAAGAACCGCAACATAACCAAAGTTAAAGGCCTTGACCCAGACGGATCCATGATCATCAATGCGGAGTCCGGCGCCATGGACAAGGTTCCTAGATCCAAGTTTGACGAGGCGATGGATGCGAAGCAGCCTGATCCGGGGCACGCTCCGTTCGAGAAGATGATTGCGGGCGCATACCTTGGTCCGACGGGTCTTGAGATATTCAAGGCTGCGGCCAAGGCTGGGCTCTTTTCTCCGAAGGCCGCCCAGCAGCTTGCCGGCATTGGTCAGCTCGAGTCGATCGATCTCAACAACTTCTGCGCTGCACACAAAGCGGAGGGACGCGATAACATCCTAGACACGGTGTTTGCCGACCCCAACGATGCCAAGGTCGCCCGCAAGCTGGGCATCCCAGTCTTCGAGCGGGCGGCGGTTCTGACGGCTATACACCTTGCCGCGTTCTGCATCAAGTCCGGTGAAGGTGCCGATGCGGCAGAGCCGATAGCCATTAACGCTGACGGATCGACCTACTACAAGACAATTGCGATTCCTTTTGCGGAGACGGTGAAGCGGGAGCTTGACGACATGCTCGTCAAGCGCCGCAACATCCACTATGTGATTACGCCGCAGGTGGATGATGCTCCGATGGTTGGTGCCGCGATTGCGGCTATGCTGTGAAAATGGAACACTTACGCAACAAAAGGCTGCCGCCAGCAAGTCAGCTGGCGGCGTTGTTGGTCGCCGCGCTGTCGTTGGCCGTGTTTGGCGTCGAGGTCGATGGCGTGGCCGCTAAGGTTGGCTCCGAGACGGTTTTGCGAAGCGACGTTTATCTCGAAATGCGCCGTTTAAATGCGCCGGAGTCGGCGTTTGACGACGTCCGCAACGAGATGATCGACCGCAAGCTTGTCTTGAGAGCTGCGAGTGACGCAAAGATGACCATGCAGGAGTGGGTGGTCGAGTCGCGCGTCAGAGACATCATCAAACGCGCGTTTGAAGGTGACCGCAGCAAGCTGATGGAGATGCTGGCAAAGCAGAAGATATCGTATCCGGAATGGCGCGCACGCGTCAAGGAGGACATGATTGTTTCGGCGATGCGATGGAACATGATCGACAAGAACGTGTCCGCGCGTCCGGAGGATATGCGCCGCGAGTACGTCGCGCACCCGGCTCGCTATTCGTCCGGTGCCAAAACGACGGTGTCGGTGATACTTCTCAAACCTGAAGACGCTGACAAGCGAGACGAGGTCGTGGCGGCTCTCGCCACTAACAGTTTCGCCGCTGTCGCAAAGACATTCAGCGCCGACAGCCATGCTTCCGATGGCGGGGTGTGGAAGGACATTGACCCGAAGGACGTGTTCAAGCCTGCGGTCTGCGACGAGATCGCTAAGATGCCGCGCGGCACATTGAGCAACTGGATTGAAATAGACGGATGGAGCTTTCTCCTGCGCAAGGATGCCGAGACGCCAGGGAAGGCGCTTTCGTTCGAAGAGGCATACGACGACGTGGAGGCTGCCGTAAAAGATGCTGAGGCAAAGGCCGCATACAAGGCCTGGATAGATCGTCTCCGCTCTGAAACTTACATCAAGGTCTACTGACATGCTTAACTGGATGGATTCTTTGAAGGGGCGCTCTATGATGCGTCTTGCATCGTTCACCGACGAGGAGATGGTCAATCTCATAGACCTTTCTGCGCAGCTTAAGGCTCGTCGAGCCGCGGGTGTCCGCGGCAATCTGCTCTACCGCAAGAACATTGCCCTGATTTTCGAGAAGAGCTCCACGAGGACGCGCAATTCGACGCTTGTCGCGGTGCGTGACGAGGGTGGCAACGGAGAGTATCTGACGAGACCTGACATCCATTTCGGGAAGAAGGAGTCGGTCAAGGACACTGCGCGAGTCCTTGGCCGCATATACGACGGGATACTTTTCCGAGGCTTCAAGCAGAGTGACTGCGAGGCGCTAGCGGAGTTCTCCGGCGTTCCCGTCTGGAATGGACTCACCGATGACTACCATCCCACCCAGATATTCGCGGATCTGCTGACCGTTAGGGAGAACTTCGGTGCGCTCGACGCCAACATAACCGTTGCATACGTCGGCGATGGTCGCAACAATGTGGCGAATTCGCTGATGATGGGGTGCGCCAAGTGTGGCGTTAGGTATGTTTGCTGCTGTCCGGACGGGCTGCGCCCCGATGAGAAGGTTCTGGCTGAAGCCGAGGAGGTCGCAAAGCGCAATGGCGTCGACATACGCGTTACGTCAGATGCGCAGAAGGGCGTCAGAGGTGTAAATGTGCTGTACACAGACGTCTGGGTCTCGATGGGGGAAGAGGCGAAGACCGCTGAGCGCATCAAGATGCTCCGTCCTTATCAGATCAATATGGATCTTATGAGGGCGACAGGCAACATGGATGGTCGGCTCATCTTTCTGCACTGTCTGCCTGCGTTTCATGACTTTGACACTGAGGTTACCAAGGAGTGCGGCGCGCTCGAGGTCACGGATGAAGTTTTCGAGTCCAAGTACTCGAAGGTCTTCGACGAGTCTGAAAACAGAATGCATACGATCAAGGCGTTGCTTGTTTCGGCACTCTGCGATAGGTCTCAGGTCTGACGCTTGCTCTGCGAAAAGCTGTTTTGTGCCGTTTTCGGCATTGTTCGTTCTCAGTCTGATAGTTCCATCTGAATGGTGTAAACCGCCGCGGGAGTTGAGAGGGAATAATCAAGAGTTGAGAATTGGACCAAAAAGAAAGCCCTTTGCAAGATCGTTGCAGAGGGCTTTAAGTTTATACACAAAGGGCTTTAAGGCGGGGTGCAGGGGCGGTGAAATCACGGTCGGATGCCGGGCGACTGCATTTTGTAAAGAGCCCCAAGCGAGGGGAAACGGCCGCGCTGTGTTCGCGCTTTGAACTTGGGAAAGAATCAAGGGGGGTGGGAAACGTCAGGAGACAGTTCGGCCTGATAAATGGACTGAAGAGGAGTCGGCGACGGTCATTGACGCCGTCTGAGTGAGGTAGTTTCGGCCTCCGTAGCTGAAAAACGAACCGAGCGGCGGCAGAATGGACTCGTCTGACGAATCAACCGTGCATTCAAGATCGATGATCCAGTGTTCGTCTCTGACACCGTGAAAGCCGACGTCGCCCCGGCTGTTTGGCTCCATGACGACAACACCCCCGCGAGCAGGCGTCTTCCGCGTGACGATGCCGGCAACTTGATGCCCCTCGCCGTCAGTCCATGTCACGGCTACAGAACTGTCGAGCGCAAGCGGCACGACAAAGCGCACCGCCATGCGGAAGTCGGTGTTGTCCGCGTCCGTCCGCTCCATGTCGACATACAAGACCCTGTGGTTCAGAACGGTCAGCCCGTGCAGGGCGTCCTTGCACGTCTCGGCGGCCTTCGTGACGGTCATGCACGCCGATCTAGGCCGGCGGTTCAGTTTTGGATTTTCGAAGCAAGTGAGCTCCAGCGCCAGGTCTCCTGCCGTCGAAGCCCCTGAGCCTGGCTGTCTGACGTGCCCCGTAGCCGCCACAAGGACGGTCACTCCCGTCTTGGCGAGGGCTCGTGCCACTTCCGCCGCAGGATCCACATCGTCTTCCACAAGAACCGCCACAGGCCCTTCGGGAAGGGAGTTGAAAGCCTCTTCCAATGCTTTTGCAACAGCCTTGCACATCTCTATCTGCTCGCTCATGATACCTCCTTTGTAAGTGCTGCGCGAATGGCGGTGGCCATCGCGCCGTTGATTGCGTCCGCCATGCTGTCATCTGATGGCAGCAGATTGCGGTCCTTTTTCACCACGACCTGTTTTTTGAGCGTGTACAGCATCTGCGCCTGGTCGTTTCCGAGCCGACCCATAAGCAAGTCCCTTCCCTTGACGCGCCAGACCGTCCACCCTAGCCGCTGCATTTCGCGCACGGTGTGGCCATATGAGGCGGAGGAAAGCGGAATTGTCAGGCATTTCGCCTTTTTGGCCTGAATCTTCAGGTCCCTGAATGCCCGGCTTATGCCAGCAATCGGCACGGACACGACGGCATGGTCGGGATAGGTGCGCGACGTGATTCTCGCTGCTCCCTTTTCAAGATGGCCGGTCGCAGTGGCGGTGAAGCCAGCCGTCCGCTTGTTGAGTCGCTCCACGGTCTTGTGGTGGAACCTCGACTGTCGCCTGATGTGCGTCGCAATCTCGATCCGCGCCGCAGTCGCGCCTGCGGAGAGCAGCTCGCGCCGCCATATCGGGCCGAGCCGCCCTAGGACAGCGCCAATGTCCGGCCGCACCTTGACGTGGACGTCCAGCTCCATCAAAGGCCCTCCGAGATGTCGAAGCCGCAGCTCTCCACCACGCGCCGAAGCTCTTCGGCGTCAGGCGCAAGGGATACGCCCGCCGGCCTTGGAGGCTCTTCGCCCGGTGCAAGCAGCCCAAGCCGTTCGCATTCCTCCCGTCCGACGTCCTCCCAGCCCATGCCGGACGAGAACGCAAACGGCGGATACGGATTGCCCAGCGTGTCTTTGAAGCCGCCCGCGCCGTCGCCAAGCGCCTGCCAGATCGGCGATGCCTTCAGCGCCACGAACCTCCCGCCGCGGGCAGCGCCGTCCCAGCCAACCGCCTCGCCGGCGGCGTTCCACCTCTGCGGCCAGTCCTCGCGCGGTGCTGACCGGCCCTCTAGCCGCGTAAGCTCCCACGCCGGCCATATTCCGACCGTCGCCGCTGTCTGCTCCTGCAGGACCGCCACGGACGCGGCCATCTGCGTCTGCGTCTCCAGAATGAGGTTCAGACGCCGTATGGAAGCGGGGTTCGAAAGCCCGCCCTCGTCCTGGGGCGAGTGTCCCATGCGCTCCAGGACTCCGCCAAGGACGTCCCGCGCGGCCGCTTCGCTGATCTCGCCGCTCATCATCCTGGCGCAGACGTCCCGCACGTCGGCAAGATACGACACAGACGCCATTCGGGCCGAGAAAATCGCCCTCTCAAGCAGCTCTCGCGGGAAGGCGTCACGAATCTCCACGCTGCCGAGCGTTGTCGGAAGAAGCTCCTTTACCCTTATGATGTCTTCGGCGGTCATGTCTCGGACTCCTTCCCGGCTTTTTCCTCCTGGCTTTTCAGCCCGGCCAGCATCTCCGCGAGCTTCGGACGGACGTTGTATGCCATCGCCACGATCTCAGCGCCCCTGGAGCCCGCGCCGAAAGCGGGAGCGCACATGACGACAACCTCGCAGAGCTGCGCGGCGATTTCGGCCAGGGCCGCGAACTTCTCGGGCCCGATTTCGGCTGTCTTCCCATTCTCTTCCATCGTCTTTTCCTCCTTAGCTGCCCTGGTTGCTCGAAACAGCTGCTTCAAGCGTGTTGGTCGAGTAAGTCACGTTGTCGTTTGTGGTGCGCACGTCTGGCGTGAATGTCCGAATGTTCGATGCCATTTCGAAGTCCCTCCTAGTTCCATGTGGCGACCAGCCGCAACTCGATGCGCGAAACCCAAAGCAAAATCACCGAGCGCGGTGGCTGTCCGTCGGTTGCATATGTGCTAGATGCGGATTGAGCGTCGGCAATATTGAAACCCAGGTGAGCGTAAACATGGCCGTCGCCGCCGCCGATAGTTGCATCGGTCAGAGCATTCTTCAGCGACGTCAGCCCGTCGCCCGTAATCTCAATGTCGGCATGGTAGTTGTTGCCGCTCGAATCTAGGTGCCGTTTGAATGCCGCATATCCGGCGGCTGGCCCGTCCCACGGGTTGTAGGAGGTTGTGTACGCATGATAGCCCGAATCGCCTTGATTCGCGACCGCCACAATGTTCGCCGTTCCGTAGCCTCCGCCAGTCGTGTCCTGATGGAACTTCGGCGGCATTGCGACCGACGCGAATTTGTATCGCATGACGCCCGCGCTGTTCAACAGCGAAAGGCGGTCTTCCGAGTAGGTAGTCCCGTTCCACGTCGAAATCATGCACGACGGGTGCCACACGCGCCAGTATGCCTTGAACGCCGTGCAATTCCCGATAGGGAAGGCGTGAAGGTTGAATTTCAGCAGTCGGAAGGTCGTCGCCAACTCGATGGTGTTAACCACAGCCGTTGAATTGATGGTTTCGTTCGTGTTCACCTTTAGGCGATACGGCGGAAGCCCTCGCGACCAGTAGGAGAACAGCGCACGCGACCCCGAATGCCAACTCGCATCAGTCATGCCGTTACGAACCCCTATCAGCGCGTTCTTCATCGCTGTGGCGTCGGCGTCGTTATACCCCATGTAACTTGATGCGGCGTAAGAGGTTTGTTCCCCAAAGACGCAAGCGTTCGCAAACATCTCGCCGGCAGGTGTAACAACAAGCTCCTTGTTGTTCCACGCAGTGTTTCCGCTTCGTTGGATGATGAGCAAATGGTCGTCGTCGCATATCAGCGGGTATCGGGAAGCGCCGCTGCCCGATCCGAGGTCTGTCTTTCTGAGATGCGGAGTCGCCATTGCCTTAGCTCCAAGTCACCTTCACAGGCGTGTCGATCGTGAAGGGCGTCTCGCCGCTGGAGGTGTAGAGCCGCCCGTGCTTGTCGAAAGTCAGGTCGCGGTAGAAGCCGTAGAGGTTCGTGCCGTTCCACATCGTGCGGGTCTGGACGCGCACCACGACGCCGTTCGAGCCGCCAGCCGTCCATGTGCCGCTGTTTGCGGTCGCAGTCCCGGGCGCGGCGTTGGCCAGGCTCGCCACGGCGTTGCCCGGATTCTGCGCCGACGAACCGCCGTCCTCCCACGACAGAATCGAAGCGTTCGCCTTGATGGTCAGAACCTTGTCGCTGGAAGGCGAAGTTGCAGGAAAAGGAATCAGCTCTGTCGCGTTATCCGAAGACGTCGGCAGATAGATGCCTATTATCTGGCCTTGCTGGTTAGTCCTCGTCTGCAAGTACGGAAGGCAGTCGCTGTTCCACGCGGTATAGTCCGACGCAAGGCTGGTGACGGCGTTGTACGCGGCGTTGCCGGAATGTCCGAGGTTGCCGCTGTTGTCTATCGTCACGAGACAGTCGTGCTGGTGTCCGGCGATGTTGCCAGTCAGCATCGAAAGCGGGACTTTTCCCGTCGAGCTGAGTTGCGCGACCAGCAATTTCAAGTATCCTACAGTCGTCGCCGTTCCGACGGCGCTCGTCTGCAAGTAGCCGGACAGATTGAGGTCGGTGATTGACGAAACCGTATGCGTGTGATTCCCTCGCGCAACTTGATTTTGGCCAGTGCCGAATGCGATATGTGAAATCGTCCCTTGGGTGTTGTAGACAAAACCCGTCGAGCTTGTGGGCTTGCGCCAGAACTTGTCGTTCACCCAGCCCATCGTGGCAATGGCGTTCAGCGTCGTGCTGGTCGAATCGGTCGGAGCCTTCGCCAACAATACGCCATTTGACTGATACGACGATTGCCCAACATAACCGGCCAGCACAAGATAGCCCTCACTGGTCCCGTAGATTGCGGCTCGATTTGATCTGTTCGAATTGCGAAAGCGCACGCAGTTGCTTCCGTCGTCGAGATACAATGCTCCTTTGTCGAGGTATCCTCGCTGGGTGTCCGATGTGTTGCGGATCACGAAATAGCTGTAGGCGTCGGAGACGATTGACAGGGACTGGCCGGAAATCGTCTTCGCGCCCGTAATCGTCTGGTCGGTGTCCAGCGTGACGTATTTGCCGTCGGCGTAGGACTTCAGCCAGTCGGTGTTTATGGACATGCACGGCGGGTTGTCGGGGCCCGGGTTGTCGGGCCGGTCGAAGACCAGGCTCTCGTTCGTGCAGAAGTTGGTCAGATACGCGGCCATCCTGTTGAAGGACTCCGCCGCGTCTTTCCCGAAAAACCTCTTGTAGCTCTTGAATATCCCGAACATGGCCGATTCCCCCCGCCTATGAAACGACCGTGTTTGGGCCGGACGACGCCCCCGGCACGGCAGGGTTCGCGTCGGTGAAATAGTGCGCGGCACAGCCGCTGAAAAGCGTGTCGTTCTGGTAACAGGCGACCCACTTCTCGGTGAACGTGACGGTCCAGCCGTCGGCGGCGTTGGTTCTGCGCTTCTGGCAGGTGCACGAATAGTGCTCGAAATAGGCCGTGCCGTAGCTGTTCGTGACCCGCGAAGAAGCCGCCGAGCCGGACTGCGAGAACGCCAGTGCGGTCGCCCTCGAAAGGCCCCTAAGCTCGCTGACGCGGGTGCGTATGCGGTGCTTCCAGAAGGTGTCGCCCCATTCGCGCGTCTGGACCTGCCAGACCTCCGTGTCGTCTACAACCACCCTGTCCGCGAAACTCGCGCTCGTAAGCCATGCCATGGTCAGTCCTCCGTTAGCGCCGCCTCGATGTTTTCAAGCGAATCGGCCGCGCGGCGCGCCTGCTCGGCCGTCTCGAGAGCCGCCTGCTCCGCTTCATGCTCCTGCTCGCGGGCGAGCGCGACGCGCCTGACGGCCTCGTCGTCGACCGAGAGGTTCTTGGCCGTGCGCCAGTCGCGCCGGAAGCGCAGCTTCTCGAAGTCCTTCTCGAACTGGACTCTGGCGTCGGCCTCGGCGCGCTCCTCCTCGATCTGCGCCCTCATGGAGTCTTTGTTGCGATACCAGCCCCATGCCTTGGCGACCTCGCCCCTGGCGGCCGCAAGGCGCTTTTCGGCGTCGTTCCTCTCTTGCAGCGCCGACTGCCAGGCGGCCTTCTCCTCCGCGATCTGCCCGAGGCGCAGCCTGTGCGCTTCGGCCGCAGCGGCCTTCTCCGCCTCCGCCCGCGCTTGGGCCTCCTGGCGGGCCAGCTCGGCAGCCTCCTTGGCGTTGGCCTCCTCGATCTTCGCGGCCTCGGCGAGCTCGCGGTCGCGGTCCTCCAAGGTCCTCTTCATCGTGTCTGCGGACTCTTCGGCCTTCGCGGCCTCTTCCTCGAGGTCGGCCATGGCAAGCGCGTGACGGTTCTCCTTGATTCGCTTCTGGATGTCCTCGATCTTGGACTCCTGCTCGTCGGCGAGGTTCCATGCGTCGGCAGCGGCGTTGTGGTAGCCGCCGACCTTCTCGTCGATTGAGGGGCCGCCGGTGAACATCGTCTTGAGACTGTCCCACATCGTGCCGGCGACGCCCATGCCGCCAGCCTCTCGCCGCATCGCTCTGCCCATCCTGATGCCCGTCGCCCTGGCGTCGTCGCGGGTCTTCTCGGCCTGGGCGAGCTCAGCTTCAAGCCGGCGCCCCTCCGCCTCGAGGTCGGAGCGACGCCTGTCGCGGAGGCGTCCTGCGGTGGCGTTGTCGAGCTCTGCTCCTTCGCGGTCGTAGCGGGCGTTGATTTCGTCGCGCTCGGCGTCGGTCGTGGCTGCGGCTAGTTCCTGGGCGCGAGCCATCTCGGCCTGGGCCTTGGCGAGCTTGTTCAGGGCGTTCTCCTGAGCCTCGAACTGCCTGGTCTGGCGCTCGGAGTTCTCCCGGGCCCGCGCCATCTCGTCGGCGAAGCCCGCGGCCGCGTTTTTGAGGTCGTATAGCTTCGTCTCGGCCTCGACGACGTCCTTGACCATCGCCGGGAAGATTGTGTTGACGAGCTCGCGTATCGCCTTGAAGAGGGTGATCATCGACGTGAGCGCGGCGCCCGCAGCGCCCCACGCCTTGGCGGACTTGTTGGCGGCGTCGGTAGACTTCGCTCCGAGCTTGCCCATCTCCTGGGCGGCGGCAGCGAAGTTGCCGCGAAGCGCCGCGCCCAGGGCCTTGAGCGGGGAAAACGCCGCTACAGCCTTCTTGCCGGCCTTTTCGGCGGCGTCGCCCACCTCGCCGGCGGCCTTCACGGCGGTCTTGGAGACGGCGGCGACGGTCTCGCCGGTCTTGTCGGTAGCCGTGATCTCGTAGTCTACGCCCTCTTTGATCGTCGCCATGGGTTAGTTGGTTTTCTGGTTGGCTGGTTTGTTGGTTTTGGCGGCCTTGACCCTCTTGGCAATGGCCGCCTTGACGAGCTGAAGGGCCTCCAGCGCCTCGTCAAGCTCGTCCCTCATTGGCTCGGAGGAGCGCCCCATCGCCGCCGAGTACGCCCTGGCGAATGTGTGAAGGTCGTGATAGCACCTCGTCATGTAGGCACCGCTCCTGCGCCACATCCACTCGTCGGCCGCGATGCCGGTCTGCGTCTCGAGCCTGGCCGCGAGCGCGGCCCAGTCGGAGGCCGCCTGCAGCGATTCGTCGCGATCCGCACGGCGAACGCGGCTGCGCAGCCTGAAGACCGTCTCGAGAGCGGCGTCAATCTCCTCCGCCGTCGCTGCAAGGCCCTTGCAGTAGGCCTTAACCGCCTTTTCAACGGAGCTGGGAGAGTCCAGCCCCTGGAATGCCGCAGGTTCGCGAGCGTTGCCGCAGGCGTAGACGATGGCGAGCCTGTAGCGAGGGTCGCGGGAGCCCTGCGGGAACATGCGCTCCACCTCGTCGAGCCAGACGCTCGCGCCCGCCGTGAGACGCCAGAACCACTTGCCCTCCGCAACCCGCACCGGCAGGCCGGCGAGCTCGGCGTTGGCCTCGCGGAAAGGGTCCGCGCACCTCTCCGAGGCGCGGACGAGCGCTACGATGTCATCGTCGGAAAGCTCGCCACGCTCCACGCCGAAGCGCCTGGAGAGGTCTACGAGAGCCCTGTTGAAGTATGCGGCTGCGCGATCCATGGCGGCGAATGGTGAGCGGCCCTTAGTTCGAGGAGCCGGTGTCGTGGGCTATGTGGTGCTCGAAGTCGAACGAGGTCGACGTCGCGGCGGAGTTGGAGGGCGTGACGCCCTTGGAGACCTCGTCCCATTCCGAAGCGTAGTCGTCGGACGTGGCCGCGCCGGTGAGCTCGACGTGCAGCGTCTCCGCGCCGTCGTGGTTCTCGCCGGCAAGCTCGTTGCCGGAGTGGTCGAGCTCATCGATGTGCTGGCACGAGCAGCTGTACTCGGCGGAGCGGAGGTCGACGACGGCCTCGTCGTCGAGCGCGAAGGCGTCGTCGAAGTCGACGGGGCAGCCGAAGGCGACGACGGCGATCTTGCCGTCCAGGGAGGGTGTGTAGGTGCGGCAGGAGTTTGCGGCGTGGGCCGTGCCGGCGTCGTGCCTGTGGCAGTTCACCGTCATCTTGGCGTCCTTCTGCTGACGGTCCCACACGACCCTGAAGGAGTCGATGTGCCAGCCGCCCGTCACTGTGCCGGGCTTCGGGAAGGCGTAATTGCCCGACGTGGCGGTCGAGCGGTATATGAAGGCCGTCGTCGACTTAGGGTCGTGCAAAGCGCTTGCGGACTCGTCGCCGTCAGAGCCGAGCTCAGCCGCGCGGGTCTTGTTGGACGAAATCGCTCCGCCGTCCTGGAACGTCCAGCCGGACGGTACGGAGATCGGACTTGTGGGTCCGAAGAACTCAATTGTGCCATGTGCCATTTCGTGTTTCCTTTCGTTTTAGGTTAAGAGGGGGAGTTGGTTAGGGGGTTGGGGTGATGGTGACGGTGACTTCGTTGGTGACGGCGGGGGCGGCGTTCCGGACACGGGCGGCGGCGAGACGCGCCGGCACGCCATTGGTCATGACAGGCGGGGGGAGGTGTGCCGTCTTCGGCGTGGCGCGCTGGAAGTGGTCGACGAAGACCTTGCCGTCCGCGTAGGTGGTCGTTTTTGTGAGGGTGTTCGTGTCGACTGCCGTCGAGACGAGACGGCCGTGCCATGCCGCGCGGCCTGAAGGCGTGCCGGTGTCGGGATCTGTTTCGCGATGGTACTTGCGGTTAAGAAGCTGGAGGGCGGCGACTAGGTCGGCCTGCGTCCAGGTGTTGGTGGTGCCGTCGGAAAGGAGCGTTGTCAGAACGACGTCGTCGGCGACAAGCTGCGGCATACATGCCGCAGCACAGAACAGGGAGAAAAGCAGCTTTTTCATGGGACCTCCGTTTCGTTGGGGGTTTGAGAGGAGAGAAGCGAGCCGCGGGAGATCGGCGGGCCGTTTGTTATGGCGGCTGCAGGGGCGATGCGGCGGGAGTCGGCGTATATGCCCGTTCTGTAGGGCATTACAACGGCCTCGATGTTGTTTGTGGACTTGAAGCGCCACAAAACGAACGCGACGCCGTTTGTGTGGACTGTTGGCGATGGCGACCAGTCGGTGTAGGCGAACCAGTTGTAGTTCGAGGCGTTTGCGTAGGGCACGTCGAATGGCACCGAGATGTCGGCGAATTTATTGGAGTAGACGGTGAATGAGTTCGCCGACACCTCGGTTAAATTGGAAACGCTCAAGGGACACGCATCGAGATAGAACCACGCCGACGCCGGAACTATCGGATTTCGGGTGAAGGAGACGTGGACATAGTCGTTGGTGACGAAAGAGCCATCGTTGACAAGGTAGCGGGTAGAGATGTCGGTCCAGGGGAAAGTGATGGTTCCTATGATGTGCTTTCCGCCTGCGTAGAAGGTGAAGCCGGCGAAGAAGACGGCGGCCATCGCCTTAGATGCAGGCTTGAGCCTTTTGAAACGCCGCCACATCTCCGCGAAACCGTAGGCGACGAGCCAGCCGAGCGTGCTGACTGCCGCGATCAGCAGCAGCCACACGAGCGCGACCTTTAGCGGATAGAGGCTCATTGGACGACCTCCCAGGTGATGGAGCCGTTGTTGTAGACCGGGCGGACCTTGTGGACGCCGTCGGTGCAGAGGACGCCGCCATCGAACTTGACGGGCGCTATATTGCGGATGTAGGTCTCGCCGCCGGCCATGTAGGAGGCCTTGACGAAGAGCGACGGCCCGGGCGACTTGCGCTGCACCGTCGCGACATACGCGCCGGACGTGCCGGACCAGTCGACGGTCGCTATGCAGTCGTCGTCGGTCTCGGCCTTCCAGTTCGGCGTTTGGAGGTCGCCGGTAATCTCAAGTATCGGGTGAGAGTCTGCGATGACGGAGTAGGTGATGGTGCATGTCGAGCCGCTCACGCTGATGCCGTCGGCGTCAGCCCCGATCACGCGCTTGTCGCCCTGGACTATCTCGAACTGCGTCTCGCCGTCGCCGTCAATGACGCGGAAGGCCCCGTTGGTGCTGCCGCCGATCGTCGCGACGCCGGAGTTGCACTGCAGCACCCAGACCGCACCGTCGCTTGTGACAGTGCGCTGATAGGCCATTCCGGAGGCGACGAGGATGTTGGAGGAGGAGAGCTGCGTATAGCCGTCGGGCGCATAGCCGCCGGTCTCGCTGTCGTATGCGCCCCACGCTCGGTCGGCCTTGTGGGCAAGCTCGGCCGTCACGTTGGTCTTGAAGACGTGGTTTTCGGCCTCGAACTTGTCCCAGCGAGCGCCCTCGCGCCAGACTCGCAGCCATTCGTTGGAGACCTGAACCTCGACATAGGCCTCGGGCGTGTGGACGACCGAGTCGTAGTTGGTCACGACAAAGCGAGCGTCTTCGCCGTTAAGGACCGCGCCGATAGCCGCAACCTGAGTCGCCAGCGTCTCGCCCTGAGACTTGGGGTAGAGGGAAGAGGCCGTTGAGTCGGTGTAGTTGGTCGCGGACTGCGCCGCGACGGCGAGACTCTGGGAGAGGGCGGCGGATGCGGAGTCGGTGTAGTTTGTCGCGGACTGGGCCGCGACGGCGAGACTCGCATCGATCGCCGACTCGTACACGACTTTTTCGAAGACGACGAGTATGCTGCAGGTTGCGAATACGCATCGCATCATTTCGTCGGTGACGTCGCCTGGCATTGGCGCAACTTGCGGTTCCTGCATGTACATACTGCCGTAAAGATGGGACCACACAGCGACCTCGTCGTCGCTGCACGTCACGAACGACGCTGAATTTGTCGTTGTTGTCGGCGTATCCCCATAGACCTGGGCCCCGCCGAACATTGCGCCTTCGATCTTGTAGAGCTTGTTTGTGGTGCTGCCGCTGTTCGTCACCTTGTAGACGCATTTTACTTGACGGAAGTCTGCCTTTTTGTCGGCTAGAGCGTCTATGTCGGCTCCCCAGAACAGCTTCGCGCGATAAGCGGGGTATTTCGTCGAATTCAGGCCAAAGCGAAAGACCAAATTCGTAGCATACTCACCCGCCACGGGGGAAGCCACTGTCGTAGTATGTGCAACCGTGCCGTTCGGCCTCATGTAGTCATAATCGACGCTCCAGTTTTGGGCATAGCGATACGGCGACCCGATCGACACGACATCCGACGGCAACGAAGGGAAGACCCAGTCGGAGAAGCCCGCGAAAGCCTCGGCGCGCGTCAGCTTGTCTGCCACCGCCGCGTCTGTGTAGTTTGTCGCGGACTGTGCCGCGACGGCGAGACTCTCGGAGAGGGCAGCAGAGGCGGAGTCGACGTAGTTGCTGGCGGCGGTGGCTGCGGAGGAGATTTCGGCGGGCCAGGGGGCGTTGAGGACGGTGAGGGCCGAGAAGTCGAGAGCCACCACCGGCGGTGCGACCATGTTCGGGCAGAAGCCCGGCGAGGGGAGCATTCGGAGGGTGCCGTTTGCGCGGTAGATGGTTTGGGTAATGGGGAACGGGGAATGGGGAATCGGGAATGGAGGCCTGGACGAAGAAGCGGTAGGAGCTTGCGCCGACGTCGTTGGAGGGCGCGAAGGTTGCGTTGTCAAGGCGCCACCAGGCGTTGCCCATGCCGTTGGTCTGGTAGAAGACGGCCTCTATGGTCGCGTTGGTAAGGGGGATGCCGTAGGCGCGGAAGGTGGGCTGGAAGGTGGCTGTCTCGCCCTGGTAGAGCGAGAACGCCTGGGCCTTGGCGTCGGGCCAGTTGCAGACCCACTGCAAGGGCGCTGCAGAGAGAGTGAATAGCGAAGAGTGAATAGTGAATAGGTTAAGGAGGGAAAGGAAAATCCCACACCGGGTAGATGCGTTGTGCTGTTTCATAGTTTTCATTCCTTTACCTATTCACTAAAAATCGTTTCAGTCCAGAAGCCTTGCCGGACTTGCCGGGGCGAAGGCGGGGGCGCTTGCCGGGCGGGCTTCGTCGTCGAGCTCGCCGGCC
>JAEEZC010000243.1 GCA_016288465.1 Verrucomicrobiota bacterium
GCTACGCTCCCATTCACCTTGGTCTTCTGGAGCGAGGAACGGGACTCGAACCCGCGACAACCACCTTGGCAAGGTGGCACTCTACCAACTGAGTTATCCTCGCATCACGAAAACAGTACGTGTATATCATATTGAGCCGTGTGAGCGCAAGGGGGTATTTTAACTTTTTTAAGTTTTCACCAAATTTCTCTGACAAGCGTCCTGCCCCTGAAAACGTTGGCTTTCAGGGGCTTTTTCATGTCCTGAGCGCAAAAGGGCAAAAGTCTACTTTATACAGAACTGGACTTTTCGCATAGGAAAATACCCTCGTCCGCAAGGCGTGTCGGACGGGGGACTAGTCCCCGGTTCTCAGCCTGAGAACGGCGGCTTCGTAGAAGGCGAGGGACACGTCGCAGACGAGACGCTGTCCTTCCCGGCGCGCGCTGACGCTCTTCCATGTTCCGTCGCCCATGAGCCGTTCCACGCGCACGTCGCCATGTGGAACGAAAAGCGAGAGCTCTCGGACTGGATCCGGGTTGAGATTCTCCGCCAGCACAAGGCGCGAGCCGTCCTGCGCACGTCGCACAAGCGTCAGCATGTCCTGGTCATGGGCCGAGACGGCCCCGAGCGAACCGCCCGCAAGACGATTGACTGCGGCAAGCAGACTCGCCTTGCGTCCTTCGGAATGGCGCTGGAGAAGCTGCATGTTCGCGTGGTACTGCACCGTCAGCGCCTTTCCGCCCAGCTCGTTGTCGTAGAGAACCGTCGCCGGCGTCGCGACGTCGTATTGCGGAGAGCCGGCGAAGGGACGGAAGCCCAGCGTGGAGAGCACTTCCGCGCCTGGCAGGACTGTGAAGGCCACTGAGCCTGAGGACGGAGTGTAGGAAATGTCCACGTCAAGCGCGTTGTCGTGCTCGCGGTTGAACAGAAGCGGAGTCTCCTTCGCGGCGACGCCCGTCCACCGTTCGAGCCCGCGCTTCGTGAGCGCAAGGGCGGCGTTTCGGAAGACGAGCACACGGCGCGAGAAGATGCGGCGCAGGTCGTCGTCCGAGAGTCTGTCCACCTCCGCCGCGCTCGCAAGGGCGTAGACGCGGTCGTCGTCGAAGTTGCGCGTAGCGTAGAATGGAAGGCCGAACGCCGCGCATACAGTGGCACCGGCGTTCCCGTTCTCCACGAAGAACTCGTCGTGCTTGCCCATCATGTGCCATTTAGGGAAGTTCGTGAAGCAGGGGATCGCCAGTCCTTCCCAGTCCGTTCCCTCCACGGCTGCGGCAAGGGCGGAAAGAAAGCGTGGATTCTCCGCAAGAATGTCCGTATAGTTGCGCGACACCGCGAACGCGCCTTTGTGCGCGTTTACGTACCAGGTCTTTGCGCCCGTCATGCCGACGAACGCGGCGTTTGCCATGTGCGTGAAGAAGCTCCTCGCGCTCTTGCTCCAGAGGTTGTGGGGACACGTGTCGGACTCGCAGAGCAGGTCGATGCCGCTGTCGTTGTAGTACGCCTCGAATCCCATCATCCTGCAGACGTTGTTCGGCACGCCCGCAGCCGACATCCGCTCGGCGTAGAGTCCAGTGGACGTGCGCATGACCGGACGCTGACCCTTCGCCGCGATTGCGCGGGCGAGCGGCGCACAGAGGAAGTGCTCTTCGCCTGCTACGCATATGCCGCCAGGAATGGACGGGTCCACTGCGTCGACGGCTGACCGCGCCGTGCGCAGCATTCCCTCGATCATCTCGCGCTGCAGCGCAAGGAAGGCCACGTAGTCTGGGTCGTCCTGCCGCGCCGCCTTCAGCCGCGCCCTCAGTTCATCAGCCGTGTAGGACGTGCCGCGCCGCGCGTTGAAAAGCGCCACGTGCCGCGCGCAAAAGCACTCCGCTTTGTGCGAATAGCCGCGCACGTCGTCGTCCGTCAGGATGAAGGCCGGCTTTTCCCGCGCGAGAAGCGTGAAGACGCGCGCGATGTAGTTCGAGAATCCCGGGTCCATCGGACAGAACCGCACGTTCTTCCCTGCCGAGTCGACTGTCATCGTCCACGGCTCCTTGTCCTTGTCGACGCGCGGCCAGTGCCCGAGAATCGACTGCACCAGCACTCCTGCGCGGACCGGCGTGCCTGAGAGGGCGCTCTTGAACGCACGGAAGCTCTCCACATACCGTTCGGCCTTTTCGATTGCAGGCACGCCCTCCGGATGAAGCGTGAGCGAGTAGAGCGCGAGGTCGACGCCGGTTCGCGCATGTAGCTCGACCGCGTCAGCCGCCGCCGTCGCCTCGCGTCCTGCGGAAAGCGGAATCACGTTGTAGAGCGTGAACGAGCGCGACGCGGCGGAAACGGCGTTGCCAATGTCCGGCAACCTCCACTTTGTCGCCATTATGCATGGTTTTCCGCCGGTCGGAGGCTGCTGATAGTAGACGGTAAGAATCGTTCCGTCGTCCAGTTCCACGGACGCAGGGTAGCCAAGATCGTCGTTCGTGGAGCCGGACAGCTTGATTTCGCAGTCCCATGTGCGCCCGCCATCGGACGAGATGGACGCATACTCGCCGAATCCGCCACGATCCTTCGTGCGCCGTCCATACGCCGCCAGAAGCCGACCGTCCTTCAGCACCAGCAGATGCGGCGGCAGCCCCGAAAGCGTTGTGGGCGTTATCGGCTCCCACGTCCTGCCGCCGTCTATCGAGCGGGTCTGGCGCATCAGCACATCCTTGGCGTAGTCGGCGCGTATGAGCGCATAGAGCTCTCCGTTCGGCAGCTCCGCGACATGTGGCTCGTGGAAGTAGTACTTGCGCCTGTCGTTCTCGCCCGTCGAATCGGGAATGCCGTCGCAAAGCGTATTCCAGGTGTGGCCGCCGTCAACGGAGCGTTCCACGGTAATGGTCGTGTGCTCACCCCAGTATTTCGGCGTGAACATCTCTCTGACGTTGTCGTCGAATCGCCTCCCGAACTGGAGCAGCGAACCGTCTTTCAGGATGATCGGCCCGTGCGGCGTCTGCGCGCGCAGCGTGACGAGCTTCTCCGGCTTCGTCCACGTCTCGCCGTTGTCCGACGACCAGATGCCGTAGAAGCCGAAGTTCTCCCGCCTCTCCGCATCGGTCATGGAGCGGTCGAACTCCTGCCACTTGGCCTTGGCGGTGCCCGGTGGATAGTTCGTCGCGTCCATGTCGAA
>JAEEZC010000244.1 GCA_016288465.1 Verrucomicrobiota bacterium
GCCCGCATGAGAAAGAACAGGGTTGTCGAGCAGAACAGGTGCTATCACCTGATCAGCCGGCTTGCGCACCGTGCGTTCTTCCTTGACGACGAGGAGAAGGACCGCGCGGTTGCGCTGATGCGTCGCGTAGAGGCAGGAGTAAAAGCTAGCATGAGTTACTGTATCAATAGAACTGTATCAATAAGCTCTGACCCTTTTGACCCCCCCGTAGCTGATTTGACGCGGGAGCCTTTTCTTGGTATAATGTCGACATGATTCGGTTGCACTGTAGGTAAGTGATTGTTGGCCTTGTACGACTGATATAGGAGCATACAACTATGAAAAAGACAAAATTCCTGTCGTTGTTCGGTATGTGCGCGCTTTTAGGCGCAAATCTAATGGCAGAACAGCCCGACAAGTGGGTGAGCTACGTCGAATCTGCGGGGTCGTCGTGGGTCGATACCGGCATCATCGGCCGTCCAAACACCAAGATCGAATGCAAGGTCGAGTGGATGGCCCTCGCCGACAGCGCGTTCGTCGCAAGCCGTGTTGGCAACGGCGACACTCGGTGCTACATGTGCTATTGCAATGCAAGCCCGTATCAGATGCTCCTGTCGCAACGGGTGAACGCGGTTGCTAAATTGAGCAACGGATGGGAAGCCCGGTGGGAAACAGGCCGCGTTTACGACTATACCGCCGCGTTTTCCGCGACGAACAGCGCGGGTGAAAGTACGGGCACCATCACGGTGGATGGCTATGGCCCATGGAGCAATACCTTTACAGGTCTCAATACTGGGCGGAGTCTCTATGTCTTCGCGAACAACAACGGCAACGGCACTGCCGGCAAGTCCAAGTCGCGCTGCTACGGGCTCAAGATCTGGCAGGGACCGGAGGACGGCGGCGACATGGTGCTTAAGCGCGACTTCCGGCCCTGCATGAAGGGCGGCAAAGCCGGCCTCTACGATGCCGTTTCGGGGGACATCTTCTACTCGATCTCCGGCACCAACCTCATCTGCGACGAGAACAGCGAGGTCCCCGACGAGTACATAGACTACGTGGAATCCACTGGCGATGCCGCTTTTGATAACAGTAACAAGCAGTATCCGACCTACGTTGACACAGGCGTCATCGGGCGCTCCGGCACTAAGGTGATCGGCGAGTTCGCGATTCTCCAGGACGAAGACGGCGGCATCGTCGGCTCTCGGTCAGGGAACACTCGTTGCTATATGCTGCACGACTATCATGGCAGAGTAGCGTGTGGCCACGGGCTCTTCAAGGAAAATTCCTACGTCTGCGAATACGGCAAGAAGTACGGGTTCGAGACGGTGTTTAACGACGGCGATCAGGTTATGCGGCGCTGGGCGGACGGCGTGACGAATACGCTCTGGAGCGGGACGGAGAGTGCAATCGACACAGGTCTGCCACTTTACATCTTCACCTGCAACGTAGACGGCAAGCCATACCTCAGCAGCAGTTCCTCCATGTCCGCCAAGGTTCGCTGCTATGGGCTTAAGATTTATCAGGACAATGTTCTCGTGCGCGACTACATGCCGTGCGTGAAGAACGGCGTCGCAGGTCTTTACGACGACGTTTCCAAGCGAATTTACTATTCCAGCGGTACGCCGCTCGTCTACAACAACGTCCATCGGCAGTCGGTCAAGCCGAAGGAAGTCGTTTTCGTCGAGTACATCGAGTCTGACGGCAACAACACGCTCGACACCGGCGTCCCCGCGCGCAGTGGCACCCGCGCCAAGGGCGTGATGATGTGGACGGCAGAGGACGAAAACGGTGGCGGCGTGACGCGTACTTGGGACCGCGAGACCCATCGTTACCTTGAAAATACTGCTGCAGTGTTCTGGCGCCAGAGGCGCGCGTATCTTGGAGCGAGGAACCTCAAGGATTCAAACGGATGGTTCCACATGCTCCATGAATCTAATGCGGTGCTTCTGTCGCAGTACGGCGACAGCGGTGAAACCGATCTGAAAAACGGCTCTGCCAATGTTCCCGCGACCGTCGGCGTGACGAATTCGTTCGACGTGACCTTCGCGGATGGATCGCAGACGATGGAATGGAACGGCGTGACGGTCTTGAATGCAGCCACCGCCGGCGACGTCGACACCGGGAACAACCTATGCCTCTTCTCGTCAAGCCACTGGCGCTGGCGTTCCCAAGCGAGGTGCTACGGGTTGCAGATCTGGCAGGACGGCACACTCGTGCGCGACTTCAAGCCGTGTCTGGTCGATGGCAAGGGCATGCTCTACGATGAAGTGACGAAGAGCATCTACCGCCCGTCGCCCGACATCCCCGCGTCGCGCGTTGGCAAGATTGTCCTCTCCGGCGAAGAGAAACCCGCATGCTATGTCGATTATGTAGAGACTGATGGAAATCAGTTCATCGACACGGGCGTAATCGGCAAGGCCGCGACGACCGCCGAGTTCAAGGAGACGAGCTTTGAATCAAGAGGAGATGAGCAATGCTTCCTTGGTTCGTATGGCACTGGAGACAACCCCAGATTCTATTTGTGGTACCATGGGTGGGGGTACACTGCCGGAATTGGATATGGGGTTTACTGGCGGCCGGTCACGAATGACGTATCGGCTATCGCATCGTCATCAGCTGATCCCAATGTCTATAAGCTGCCAAAGAACACCACTACCCACGCACGAGTTTCGTTCGCTGCCGGGGCCCAGACCTTCTTTACCATCGACGACGCCACCGGCACGGAGACGCTTTGGTCATCGCGCGCGCTTGACAGCAATGTTGACACTGGCCGGACGATGTATCTCTTTGCCAAGAACGATGGGGCGCTGTCAGGACAGTATCTCGCCGAATCGCGGTTCTACTTCCTGAAGATATGGCAGGGCGATTCGGATGGCAGCAACATGCGGCTCGTGCGCAACTACAAGCCGGTGAAGCTCACCAACGGACTTGTCGTGCTGTGGGACTTCGTGAACGGCGAGGCGTATCTGCCGCAAACCAAGGCCGCACCCTACAACTACACGACATTCCCGGTTGTCGGGCCGGATGGAGCGAGAATTGCCGAAGGAGCGGTGATTCTCGTCCGCTGACGCGGCATGCACAGCGAGGCAGGGGGCGGCGCATGCGAGTGCGCCGCCCCTTATCCATTATGCGCGAAGAGGCTGTTTTCCTTTCGCCAGCTGCGCATTGTGCTGCCGGTTCGCTTTAGGAAGTAGCGTTTCGGGAAGGCTTCGGACGTATAGCCGCAGAAGTTGACGATTGCCGATATCTTCGTCTGCGTCGTGCGCAGAAGCTCGCACATGCGGAGGAAACGCACGTCGTGGATCTCGTCCATGATCGAGCGGTCCGTCGCGTTCCTGAACCTGCGCGTGGCGATGCAGCGCGAGCATTTCATGACCGCCGCGACGTCGTCCAGCGAGATCTTCGCCGAGCATGCGTTGCGTCGTATGAACTCTATCGCCCTCTCCACGTCGACGTCGGCCACGCGGAGCTGGCGTGTGGAGCCTCTTTGCGTGACGCCAACCGGCGCATAGACCGTCACCGGCGGCGCGGAGGAGCGGTCCTCTATCATTTTGTCGAGCATGGACGCGAAGAGGTAGCCGACGGCCTTGCGCTCAGTGCGCACGCTCGAGATGCCGGGCGACGTGCTTTCGCAGTAGCAGCGCTCGTCGTCCACTCCGACGACTGCGATGTCCTTCGGCACATGCAGCTTTTCGGCGACTGCGGCCATCATGACCTGCTGCGCGGTCGTGTCGTTTGCGGTGAACACGCCGGCGGGCTTGGGCAGCTTCGAGAGGAACTTGCCGAGAGAGCCTCTCGTGAAAGTCGTGCACGTTCCGCCGCGCGCCCGCACGATCTCGGCGAACGCGGCGCCGCGGGCCTCCGACCACTTCGTGTTCTGCGGGAAGGGCACGTAGGCGAGGTTGCGCAGCGAAAGCTTCGTCCCCATCAGCTCTTCCGCCGCCATTTCGGCTATGGCGCGGTTGTCGTGCACGAGAGCCGGGAATCGGCATGGCAGAGACGGAGGTTCGAGCACGATGGCGGGGACGCCCGAGAAGAACCTGGTCTGCTCCGGCTCGTCCTCAAGAGGAGCGTCGATGAGCAGTCCGTCCGGAACGACGCCGCACAGCATGTCCGAGACGGCGCGCATGTTGCTGGGCTGCGGAAGGTCCATCATCATCCAGTCGTGCTCGCGGGCGTACAGGGACACGCCCTCCACGCAGTCGTGCCAGCTTCCCCAACCAGGAGCCCTGAAGAAGAGTATGGTTCGCATCGCCAGAATTATACCACAAATGCAATCCGATCGGATATGCTTTTTGTAGCCGTACGGATATGTAGGGCAAGGGGAATTCTGCTATAATTCGGTACAAATAGAAAGGAGACCAACCTATGGCAATGGGAGATGCGCTCGAAGTCTGGTCAAATGAGGGGTTCCCGCACGTACGTTTTCTCGGCGTCTTCGCACGCATGGCGCTGTGCGCATGGCTGGCCGCGGCGGTCGGCGCGTCCGCCGTTGCCGACGAATCGGCCGAGGTGGTCGCCGAGGCCGCGGCCTCTCTCGTGGAATGGAAGGCGGACACGAACAACGGAAGCGTGCAGCTTCCGCTGTGCAAGGACCGCTGCGCGATTCTGCGCTTCAACGTGAACGGAATGGCGAACGCCACCAACGTCAAGGCCCGGTTCTACTGCTCGGCGCATCTCGCCAGCGCGGCGACGCCCGTCATTCTCCGCGTCATGCGCGACGTAGACTGGAATCCGTCCAGCGTGACGCCTAACAACATGAAGCATGAGATTCCCTTCTTCCCGTCGACGTGGATCGGGCGCGGCGACCCGCTTTTCGCGGGGTCGTTCAACGTGTCGGGCGCAAATGCGTACTACGAGGCCGACGTGACGGAAGCGGCGCGCGAGGCCGCACGTACCACCGGCAAGTTCGCTCTGCAGGTATACGCGGCATGGTGGCATAAGGAGTCGGAGTGGTCCGTCCTCGAAGGCCCGGGCACGTCGGTCGAGGCGCAGCGTCCGCGGCTTGTCGCCCAATGGGCCGATTCCGCGCGCTCGCCGGAGATTCCCGACCAGACGGAGACGCTAGAGCTGGAGCCGACTGACGACATGTACGCCGGAACTAAGGACGGAAAAAACGTGACCAACAGCGACAAGCTCTATGCTCGCGCCTGGGGCACAGAGGCCTTCATGAAGTTCGCGACATCTGCGTTCGCAGGTCGTGTCGTGAGCGCGACGCTGAAGCTTTCGTTGGCGTCTGTCGAGGACGCTAATAATCCATGGGAAGTCACGCTCCAGAACGGAGGCAACTGGTCGGAGACTGCGACAACGCTGCCTTCGGGACTGAGCGTGCTCAACAACTGGTACAACGATCCGCCGACCGACACTGTGCGTATCACAAACGGCGGTCTCGCAGCCGAGAACTCGATCGACGTCACTAGCCTCGTGAAGAAGGGGCAGGACTTCGCCTCGGGCTATCTTACGTTCCGTCTGAACGCCAAGAACTGGTCGCCTTACGCCGCGTTCCACTCCAAGGAGGCGACGGACGCGTCGAAGCATCCGAAGCTTGTGCTGGTTCTTGCGAAGAAGGTCGCCGTGAGCCGTGTCGGAGACGCGGTGACGGTCTCCTGGTCGGCGGTTGCCGGCGCGGACTCCTATCGCGTCGCTCGTGCCGAAGATCCCGACGGACCGTTCGAGACGGTGGCGACGGTCGCCGGAACGAGCGCAATCGATGCGACTTTCCCGGGCAAGGCGAGGTGCTGGTATCGCGTCTTCTCTGTGGCGGGAGGCGTCGAAACGCCGATCGACACTGCGAGGTTCAGCGAGAGCACGACCTTGGCGTCCCGCGCTGCGCTGTACGACTGCGGCGTGAACAGCGCCAGCCAGAGTACGCCGATCTACAATCAGGAGATATATCAGATCGGCTGCCAGCAATGGGACGGAGTGTCGCGGGCCATGTACATCAGCTTCGATCCGAGCGGGCTTGAGGAGGCGCCGTACGTCCGCCTGCGCGTGAAGACGGAATGGGCGAACGGGCTCACGGGGCAGAACAAGGACGTCCGCCTCTTCGGCGCTGTGACGGACGGATTCAATCCGACGAACGTCTGCTGGGCGAGCGCGGTCTTCGGGCTGCCCGTTCGCGCGCCGGTCTCGACAAGCACGACATACAACGACGAATTGGGCCGCATCATCTTCAACGTGACGGCGACCGACTTCATGCCGTTCCTCGAATTCGACGTGACCGACGTGGTGCGCGAAGCCGCGCGGCAGGGGCGTCAGGCGACGTTCCAGCTCTCTCTCGGCGCCGCGAACGCCAACTACGCCCGCTGGATCTCGGGTGTCGCCTCCAGCGCCCCGCCTGTGCTGCAGTATCCGTCAGTCGAAGGGTTCGGGCGGCTTGCGGCCGAGGACGATCTGAGCGGCGACAGGCCGAAGGTCAGGCTGACGTGGAGCGCGGGGCCTGCCGGGACGACGTATTCTGTCGAGCGGCGGATCGGGCCGCGAGACGAATGGACCTCGCTTGGCTCAGGACTCTCGGCGACTTCGGCCGTCGATGCGCAGACGAGCTCCAGGCCGATGGTCTATCGCGTGACCGCGACGCTGCCCAATGGACAGACCGTGGTGAAGGAGCTGGCGCACACCGTTGATGCCGCGCTGAACATCCGGGCCTCGGCCGACACGTACGTGTTCGGAAGCGATAGCGGCAAGGATGCGACGTACGGAGCCAGTCGTTCGATCGTGCTCAAGTACGACAGCTGGGGATCCGTTAGCCGCGAAGGCGTGCTCAGGTTCGATCTGACCTCGGTGCCGGCGAACTTCAAGAAGGCGTATGTGAAGCTGCGCATCCAGCACTCGAACGCTCCGAACGCATACGACAAGGTGTGCTTCAGGACGGTAAGCGACTTCGAATGGACGGACGCCGCGGCGCCGAGCTGGCGCGATCTGCTCGGCGACCAGACCGGCTCCACGCTCGCCACGGCTCCCGGCGTGTTCGCCACCTACGATCCGGGCAACGTGTCGTTCTGGGCGGACGGCGCGGAGCTTTCGGTAGACATGACGGAGACCGTCCGCGCGGCCAAGGCGGCGGGTGCGCAGGCTGTCACGGTGCACTTCTATCCGCTTAATGGCGTCTCGGACATAATCCAGTTCTTCTCGCGCGAGAGCGGCATGTCCGGCTATGCGCCGCGGCTGTCCGTGGTGCCCCGCGACTGGAGCCCGTACGGCCTGATACTGTTCGTGCGCTGACGGCGGACGTGGCGGGCGGCATTGCCTATTTCGGACGGATATTGTATAATGCACGGAACACAAGGAGGCTGAATACAATGGAAACCGTTTACATGAAGGATCCCTTCGGCGGCAAGGGCAACATGAAGATGGAGAAGATCCTTTCCGACGCCGAGATGGGCGGCAAGTGCGGGCTTTATGCGCGCGTGACGCTGCATCCTGGGGATGTGCTCGGCTATCATGAGCACCACGGCAACGGCGAATGCTACTTCATACTGTCCGGCACTGGCGTCTACGACGACAACGGCGCCAAGCGCACGGTCAAGGCCGGCGACGTCACGTGGACGCCCGACGGGACCGGCCACAGCCTCGACAACTCGGCCGGGTCCGAGGACCTCGTCTTCATGGCTCTCATCGTGAACAGCTGAGGCCGCGCCGCCGCGCGATGCGGCGGCCGTCACGATGGAGAAGCGAGAGAACTACGCCGCCGCGGCGAAGCTGATCGGAGAGGCTGGCAGAATACTCGTCTCGGGGCATCTCAGCCCCGACGGCGATTCGCTCGGCTCGATGATCGCGCTCGTCCGCCTTCTGCGCGGCGCCGGCAAGGACGCGCACGCGACGGCCGACGTGAACGCGCTGGGCAAGCTTGGCTTTCTTGAGGGCGCGGCGGACCTCATTCCCGTGCGCAAGCTCAAGCGCGAGAAGAAGTTCGACCTCTTCATCGCGCTCGACAACTGCTCGTTCGACCGCATGCCGCCTGAAGTGCGGCCTGTAGCCGAGAAGCTGCCGTGCATTTGCATCGACCACCACGTAACGAACGCGGGGACCTTCGGCGACGTGCAGATAGTTGACGCCGCCGCGTCCTCCGCAGGCGAGCTTGTCTGGCGCTTCGCGAAGTGGTGCGAATGGGCGATCGACTCCGCCACTGCCGAGGCGCTCTGGGTCGCGATGGTCACGGACACAGGGCGCTTCGCCTACGACTCGACCGCGCCCCGCACCATGCGCGCGGCCGGCGACCTGCTGAGGCGAGGGGTCCGCACAGGGCTCATAAACGACATCATCTACGGCACGTTCTCGCGCAAGGCGATCGAGCTGAAGCGGATAGCGTGGCGTTCGCTCCACATCTGGAAGAACCGCCGCGTCGCCGAGGTCTCGCTCACGCGCGACGACTTCCGGGCGGTCCGCGGCAGCAAGGCCGACGCCGAGGACATAATAGAGATTCCGCGCTCGGTCGCCAAGAACGAGATAGCCCTCTTCTTCTACCAGATACCCGACCGCACCAAGGAGACGCGCTGCTCGATAAGGACGCGCGGCGACTGGGACGCTACGGCTCTGGCGGCGAAGTTCGGCGGCGGCGGGCACAGAAAGGCGGCGGGCTGCACCATCAAGGCGTCGATGGGAACCGCCAAGCGCCAGATGCGCGCGGCAGTCCGCGAGCTTCTCA
>JAEEZC010000245.1 GCA_016288465.1 Verrucomicrobiota bacterium
AAACTTCATCTACCGACAAAAACCCCGGAAGCCCTCGGCTTCCGGGTGTTTTTTTATGCGCTGTGCTCTTCGCTGGCCTTTGCCCCTCAGGCCGCCGCGTCCGCGTCCGGCTCAGGCTCCGGTTCCGGTTCCGGCGCAGGCTCCGGTTCCGGCGCGGGCTCCGGCGCGGGCGCCGCGGCCTGCACGGGCTTCTCTTCGGCTTTGGGCTCGTACGGCGGCTGCGAGAACAGGTCGAACATGCCGCTGCTCGGAGGCGGCTCCGGAGCCGAGACCGGCTCGGCCGCGGGCCTGGGCGGCGCGACTGGCTCGGGCTGAACGGCTGGCGCCGCGGCGGCCAGCGGCTTCCGCTCGCGTATGGACGGTTCGCGGTTGCCGTTGTATATCTCAGTGAACTCCGCAACGAGCGGCTTCGGGTCCAGCCCCACGGCTTCGCAGTAGAGCTTGACGAACCCGCGTCCGTAGATGGGCGCCGCGATGCGCGAGAAGTCCTCGTTCTCGAGTCCTTCCACGATGGAGGACATCATGCGCGTTGCGTCTGCGATCTGGGTTATCGTGTAGCCCTTCGCCTCGCGCGCTTCCCTGAGGGTCTTGCCGAATTCTATCATGAGTCTGCCTCCTGCTCCTGTGAAAACGAGTCTTCGCTGTCGACGGGCTGGTCGACGCCGCCGGCCTCCGTCGCGCCGCCGCCTTCCGACGCTCCGCCGCTGCCGTTGAAGATGGCGAGAAGCTGCTCCTGCTCCATTATTATCTGCCGCGGACCGGCGCCGACCTGCGGACCGATGACGCCGGCGTCCTCGAGCATGTCCATGATCTTCGCGGAATGGTTGTAGCCCCAGCCGAGCTTGCGCTGGAAGTGCGACGTCGAGGCGCGGTTGGTGTTGATTATGCACTCCACCGCCTTCTTGAAGTCGCTCGCGTTCTCGTCGGCCTTGACCTGCTCGCGCTCCGCCTGCTGCGCGGCCTTTGCCGAGCCGCCGTCATCTCCGGAGTCGTCCGCGTATATGTCTACTTCGTCTTCCTTGATCGTTGCGAGCTTCTTGGTGAAGCGCTGGTCGAAGTCGGGGTTGGAGTGCTGCTCGATGAACTCCGTGACCCGCGCGATCTCTTCGTCGCTGATCCAGGCGCCCTGCGCTCGCACGAGCACGCCGTCCTTGCCCTTGAATAGCATGTCGCCCTTGCCGATCAGGTTCTCGGCCCCGGCCTCGTCGAGAATCGTGCGCGAGTCGATCGCCTGGGACGTCTTGAATGCGACGCGGCCCGGGATGTTGGCCTTGATCGTGCCCGTGATGATCTTCGCGTCGGGACGCTGTGTCGCGAGGATGAGGTGTATGCCCGCCGCGCGCGCCTTTGCGGTCAGACGCGCGATGTCCGGCGTCACCTCCTTGCCGTTGGACGCCATGAGGTCCGCGACTTCGTCGATGATGATCACGATGTACGGCACCGTCCTCGGCATGTCGGAGACTACGGCCGTGTCGCCGCCGAAGAGCTCCGTCTGAGTCAGGTTCGGCCTGTGGTTGAAGTCGTAGATGTTCCTCACCCTCGCCCTTGCGAAGAGCTTCAGGCGCTTCTCCATCTCCTGCACGGCCCACCTCAGCGAGAAGACGACCTTCTTGTTGTCCGTTATCACCGGCACGATGAGGTGCGGCAGCGACGCGTAGGCCGTGAACTCGACGGACTTCGGGTCCACCATTATGAGCTTCAGCTGCTCCGGCGTCTTCGTCATGAGCAGCCCGTTTATGAGCGAGTTGAGGCAGACCGACTTGCCCTGGCCCGTAGCGCCCGCGACCAGCATGTGCGGCATGGACGCGAGGTCGGCCACGAGCTCCTTGCCCGCGGCGTTCTTGCCGAAGAGCAGCGGCAGCTCGCCCTTGAAGTTGCGCCATGCGTCGGACTCTATGATCTCCCTGAATGATATTCCGGCGGACGTCCTGTTCGGCACTTCGATGCCCACGCAGTCCTCTCCGGGAATCGGCGCCTCGATTCGCAGCGACTTCGCGCGAAGCGAGCCCATGAGGTTGTCGGATATGGCGGTCACCGCCGAATACCGCGTCCCGGGCGCGAGCCTTACCGCGTACTTGGTCACGACAGGCCCCTGCACGGTGTACGCGAGCTCGGCGTCGATGCCGAATATCTTGAGCGTGTCGATGAGCTTCCGCGTCATCTCGCCGACGTCGCCGTGGTCCGCGGCGGACTTCTTCAGCGGGTTCAGCAGCGAAAGCGGCGGCAGCAGGTATGGGCCCTTGTCGTCCTCTCCGCCTTCCTCGCCGTCGCCGCCGCCGGCCTGTCCTTCGCGGGACGGCGGCGGGGGCGGAGGCGGGGCGACTTCCGCCTTCGCCGCCCTTGCGGCCTCAGCGGCCTCGCGCTTCGCAAGCTTGGCGGCCTCTTTCGCGGCGCGCTTCTCCTCCTTCAGTCGCAGCTTCTCCTCGCGGATCCTCGCCTTCTCCTCCTCGCGCTGGCGCCTGGCCTCCTCCTTGGCCTGCCTTGCGGCTTCGTACGGGTCAAACCCCTCGTTCGCGGCCGACTCGCCAGGTCCGCCGCCGGAAAGGGACGGATCGCGCCTCGCGCCGCCCATCGCCCACCTGAACATCGCCGAGGCGAACGCCGCCAGATTGTGCGCGCCGACGGCCCCGACAAGGGCGATGAGCGCGATGATCGCGACAAGAATCGACGAGCCGAAGTCCGACAGCAGCGGAGAAAGGGCCCTCGTCATCACGAGATAGCCGACGGCGCCGCCCGCGTCGGCTATGTTGATGCGGTGCTGGACGGCCTGCACCGGTCCGCCGTGCCCGCCGAGCACCTGGACGAGACAAGAGACCGCCGAAAGGAACACGATGAACCACAGCTCGCGCCTGCCCGGACGCATCCTGCGGCCGCGCACCATGCAGAAGCCTCCGACGACGCAGAGCGCCGGCACAATCCAGACGGCAAGGCCGAAGAGCATGTAGCCGTAGTGCGCGAAGGCGTCGCCAAGCGCGCCGATCCAGTTGGACGACGGCGCCGGCGGGCAGTCGGTGTACGTGCGCGCGTCGTACGTGAGCAGCGCCATCAGCGGGAATAGCGCGAGCGGAAAGAGCAGCCATGCCAGCACGTGCCGGCGCGGGCTGTCATCGCCTGTCGAAGATGTGTCTGTCATCAGGTGTCTGGGTGCGGATCGTTTCCGTCTTGAGAGCGTGGTAGATTACGATGGCGAGCACGAGCGCCAGTATCTTCAGCCCCCAGTTCTCCGTGATCAGCGGGAATCTCATGCCTTGGAGACCTCCTTTGCCTTTGCCTTTGCCTTCGTCTTCGCCTTTGCGCGGCGCTCGTGCGGCTTCACGAGCCTCGCCGCCACGCCGTAGAGAATCTGCTCGGTGCCGCGGCGGCGCTTCGGCATCGCCTTGGACACCCAGCGCTGGATCGCCGGGGCGATGTCTTCCCCGTTGTAGGAGATGAGCCTGCCGTTGTGCGCGACGGACACGCGGCCCGTCTCCTCCGAAACGACTATGACGAGCGCGTCGGTCTCCTCCGAAAGTCCTACGGCGGCCCGGTGCCTCATGCCGCCGGCCACCAGCTCCGGATTGCTCGACACGGGAAAGACGCAGTGCGCCGCGCCGATCCTTCCGTCCCTGATCGTCATGCCTCCGTCGTGAAGCGGCAGCGGTGGCGTGAACACCGTCTGCACGAGCGCGCGGGAGAAGTCCGCGTTCAGCACGACTCCGGTCGCCTCGTAGCCTCTGAGCGATATGCCGCGCTCGAACGCGAAGAGCGCGCCCATCCTGCGCTCGGCGAGCGCGAGTATCGTCTCCGTCACGTACTCCGGCGTCGCGACTCCGCCCGGCCCCGTCTTCGGCCTGTCGAAGAACCCGAGCGCGCCTATCTGGGAGAGGAATCGCCTGATCTCGGGCTGGAAGATCACGACCGTCGAGATCGCTAGGTAGACGAGAAGGGCGCGGACTATCGCGGAAAGGACGTCGAACCGGAACACGTACGTGAACGCGAACATCGCGGCCGCAAGCACGCCGACGCCCATGAGCACCTGGCCGAACCTCGAGCCCTTGGCCGCTCTGAGTATGGCGTATATGACCGCGAAGAGAATCGCGATCTGAACCACCGCAGATACGTCCACAGTCTCAGGCATCAGCCGGCCTCCGTCTCTTCTCCGCGCACGAGCTTCTCGACCTCGCGCCCGTCCATCGTCTCCTTCTCGAGCAGGAGCTTCGCGAGGGTCTCGAGCTTGGCGCGGTTCGCCTTGAGCATCTTCTTCGCGTCGGAATAGGCGTCGTCGACGAGCTTCTTCACCTCGACGTCGATTTCGCGCGAAGTCTCCTCGCTGAACGCGGGCGGCAGGTCCTGGCCCGAGAACTGCGAAGGCTCCATGAACGCCTGGAAGCCGAACTTGTCGCTCATCCCGTAGCGGCAGATCATCTCGCGAGCTATGTGCGTCGCCTGCGCGATGTCCTGCGACGCGCCGGTCGATATGTCGCCAAGCACGGTCTCCTCTGCGATGCGCCCGCCGCAGCAGATGCGCATCTCGGCGAGGAAGTGCTTCTTCGTGCGGTTCAGGACGTCCCTCTCGGGCAGCGCCATGGTCGCGCCGAGCGCCCTGCCGCGCGGGATGATCGTCACCTTGTGCAGCGGGTCCGCGTCCGGCAGCAGGACCTGCAGAATCGCGTGGCCGGCCTCGTGCCACGCCGTGTACTCGCGGTCCTTCTGCGAGTAGCCCGCCGACTTGCGCTCGCGGCCCCAGATCACCTTGTCGCGCGCCTCGTCGAGCGTCTCCATGTCCACGCCGTCGAGCTTCTTCCTGACCGCCAGCAGCGCCGCCTCGTTGAGCAGGTTCGCGAGATCCGCGCCGGAGAAGCCCGGCGTGCCGCGCGCGACGCGGTCGAGGTCCGCGTCAGGCGAGAACTTGATCTTCTTGCCGTGCAGCGCGAGAATCTCGCGGCGGCCCTTGAGAGTCGGCAGCTCCACGACGACCTGCCGGTCGAAGCGCCCAGGACGCAGCAGCGCCGAGTCGAGGGTCTCCGGACGGTTCGTGGCCGCGATGACGATGACGCCTTCGTTCGCGTCGAAGCCGTCCATCTCCACGAGCATCGTGTTGAGCGTCTGCTCGTAGGCGTGCGAGCCGCCGATCGCGCCCGCGCCGGTGCGCTTCTGGCCGATCGAGTCGATCTCGTCTATGAAGACGATGCACGGCGCGCGCTTCTTTGCCTCGGCGAAGACGTCGCGCATGCGGCTCGCGCCCACGCCGACGAACATCTCCTCGAAGTCGGACCCGCTCATCGCGAAGAAGGGCACCTTCGCCTCGCCTGCGATCGCCTTCGCAAGAAGCGTCTTGCCCGTTCCCGGCGGCCCGACCATGAGCACGCCTTTCGGTATCTTGCCGCCAAGCCTCTTGAAGTCCGCGGGGTTCTTCAGGAACTCCACTATCTCCTGCACCTCCTCGCGCGCCTCGTCGATGCCCGCCACGTCCGCAAACGTCACCTTGCGCTTCTCCTCCGCCGACGTGAGCACCTTGGCCTTGGACTTCCCGAACCCGAAGAGCCCGCCGCCGCTGCCCATCCTGCGGTAGAAGAACCAGTAGAACAGGAACATGAACCCGAAGAAGAAGATGAGCTGCATCACGAAGGGCGAGATCGCCCCGCGCTTCTCCTTGACCTCCACGCGTATGCTGTTGTTGAGCAGGTCGTCCATTATGGACGAGTTCTCGCCCGGGACGAGCGTCACGCGGTACCTCTCCCGCACGGGCGCGCCGTCGCCGCCCGCAAGAGGATCTCCCTTTGCATCGACCTTGTCGGTCTCCATCTCGCCAGTGAGATAGGTCTCTCCTTCGTCGCGGTCGAACACCCTCGTGACCGGATCGACGAGCTTGCCCTGCTCCATGGCCCTGTAGAAGTCAAGAAGCGCGATTTCCTTCGTCGCCGGCGCGTGCGGGTTCATCCTGTACATGGAGAAGAACGCGCACACGATGAGCGCGATTAGAAGCCATGAACGCCAGGCTGATTCCGTATTTTTCGCCATATTGAGGATTATACCAAATCCGACCGCCGTTTTGTTGGGAAATGTGCGACTTTTGCGAGCGCGGGACGATTATGCTATACTTTCCGTCCTGAAACAGGCAGAGAACCTGCAAAGGAGAGAGTTTCGCAAGAGGTATTGAGATGAACGATGACGTAAAGCCGAATGGATATGCGCTGATTCCGTTTGCCGTGTTCGCAGTCTTCTACGTCGGCCTTTCGCTCTGGGCCGGCTGGCTCGGCTTCGAAATGCCATGGTACAAGGTCTCGATGCCGGTCGCGTTTCTCGTGGCTTCGGCCGCGTCCCTCGTCATCGGCCGCAGACGCCTGGAGGAGAAGGTTGAGACGTATGCGCGAGGCATGGGCGAGCCGAACATCATGATAATGTGCCTTATCTTCATCCTTGCGGGCGCTTTTGCCACCATTGCGAAAGGCTCGGGAGCCGTGGACGCGGCGGTCGCGATTGCGCAGTCCCTGGTGTCCGCAAGGCTCATGGTCGCAGGCGTGTTCCTCGTCTCGTGCCTCATCTCCCTCGCAATCGGCACGTCCTGCGGCACAATCGCCGCGGTTACTCCCATAGCCCTCGGCTTCGCAGTCCCGCTAAAGCTCGACCCCGCGCTTCTCACGGGCGCCGTGATCAGCGGCTCGATGTTCGGCGACAACCTCTCCATGATATCCGACACCACCATAGCCGCGACGCGCACCCAGGGCGTCAGGATGAAGGACAAGTTTCTTGCGAACGCGTTCATCGCCTCGCCCGCAGCGCTCGTCGCGCTCTTCCTCTACGCCGCCGGCGGTTCCGCCGCAGGCTCGGTGGAGGCGCCTTCCGTGACATGGCATCACTTCGTGCTCGTCCTGCCGTACGTCTTCGTGCTCGTCCTTGCGCTCGTGGGCTTCAACGTGATGGCGCTTCTCTTCTCGGGAACCGTCCTTTCGGCGGCGATCGGCGGCGCACTCGGACGCTTCACGTTCTTCGACGCGATGGACTTTCTCGGAAAGGGCACTCTCGGCATGGGAGAGACGCTCATCGTCGCCCTCCTTGCAGGAGGGCTCTTCAAGTCAGTGCAGTCCAACGGAGGCGTCAAGTGGCTGACGGACAGGATCGCGAGCGTGATACGCGGGCCTCGGACGTGCGAGTTCGGCGTCTTCCTGCTCGTTTCGGCGATAAACTGCTTCACAGCGAACAACACGGTCGCAATCGTGATCGCAGGGCCGATCGCGAAGGAATGCGCGGCCAAGTTCGGCGCGAACCCGGTGCGCGTAGCCTCGGTCCTCGACATGGCCTCCTGCGTCGTGCAGGGCCTCATTCCCTATGGCGCGCAGATTCTGATAGCGATGGGCGTCGCCAAGGGCCTCGAAATGAGCATAGACTCGCTTTCGCTGCTGAAATGCCTCTACTACCAGCCGCTTCTCGCGCTTGCAGTAGTCCTTTCAATGGCGTTTTCCGGACTTCGCGGCGGAAAAAGCATCGGGTGCGTCCCTTTGTGCAGCGGAGGTGCCTATGAAAGACAGCAATCTGACGACTGACCGCTACGCCGGAGACGAGGCTTGGCGGGAGTGGTTCGACATCTGCTCCGTCGGCGGATGTCCCAAGGAGCATTCCGCCGCGCTTAGACGGCAGGTGGAGTCCGCAATGTTCTCCACGCTCGCGAAGCGCGGCGTTTCGCGCGAGGAGGCCGGTTCGGACGACCCGGTCGCCGTTTTTGACGCGTATTTCAGGCTCAAGGGAGCCCGCGAGACGAAAAAGCCGCTCAAGGCGTACTTCGCGTATCGCATAAAGGTGGAGGGACTTAAGCTCGTCGACTTTGTCTGCGGCACTCTCTTCGGCTCCGGTGCCGGACGCATCCACGACATTGTCCTCGACTGGATCGCCTCTATCAAGGGATGGCGTCCGCGCAAGGTGAAGGGCCCGGACGGACGCCGTCGCATAGAGTGGGAAAGCGCGGCCCCTGCCGAAATCGCCGCGCTCGAGCCGTCCGCCGAGAGCGATCCCGCCGCATATCTCGACCTTGAGCCGATGCGCCGCGAGATAGACGCGCTCCTCGAAAGAATCTCCCTCAAGATAAAAGTGGAAAAACCGTCCGTCGCGACCCTTTTATATGCGACGGCCCAGGACATGTCGCTGACGGATGCGGCAGTCCTCGAGGGCCTAGGGGTCGGAAAGTCGCGGGCGTACGCGATGAGGGAGAAGGCGATGGCTGAGTTCAGGAAGGAGGCAGGGAAGATGGAGGGCGTCGAAAGTCCGCTCTTCGGAAGGCTCCTGCTCGAAGCCTGCGAGGCGTCGGCGCCCAGGTCGCTGCGCGAGCGGATCGGAGGTGCGCAATGAACAAGACGTTCGAGCAGGAGTGGAGTCTCTACAAGGCGGGCGGCAGGCGTCCGAAGTTCACAGGCGAGGCGCCGCGCGGCGAGGCAGAGTTCGACTCGCCCGTGAAGGTCGGCGAGATAAGGATATTCGCGGACATGGCGCGTCCCTTCGTCGCGCTCGTCGCCGAGGACCGCGGCGCCGCGGGATGCTTCATTGTCCCCGTCTCGCCTTTCACGGTTCCCGCGTCTTCGCGCGAGATGCTGGAGGGCGAGCGCGTCTACCAGCTCTGGAACGCATGCACGGCGTCGCGGCGCTTCGTCGAACGCAGCTGGCTTGTCGAGACGCTGGACGCGGACTCTCTTGCCGCGGTGCGCGGCAGATGTGCCGCGCGCGTCGGACTTGCCGCGGAAGGCGCGGTCGCGGAATACGAGCGCGAGTTCCTCGTCTCCGGCGGAGACTTCATTCCGCTCGTCAACAAGGCAGCGCCGCGCGTCGTAGTTGTCAACTGGCGCAGAGTCTGGGGAATTGCCGCGTGCTTTGTGATTCTGCTCGGCTTGTCGGTGAGCGTCTTCGAAATGCAGAAGGTGCTTTCGGCGATCGAGAAGAACAAGCCGAAAGCCGCAGTCCTCGAGGAATACGAGGTGGAGGTGTGCGCATGTGAGGATGTAGAGCCGCCGCCTTGTGAGGAAATTGCTTCAGAGCCTCCCGCCGTACAAGACGAAATTGCGCTCGTAAAGTCGCCTATAACGATGAAGTCGATGTGTGGCATGCGTTCGTCTGGCTCCATTGGGGCGGCGACGTGCGGTGGGGCGAGGGGGAGGCGATGTGCTCTCGCGTCGAATACGCCGTGGCACGACCGCGATTCTGTCGGCACCGAGCGCTATGCGGAGTTCCACGAGGATGAATACCGTGACCCCAGGAACGAGCCGCTTTCGACGTTCGGACTCGATGTCGACACTTCGAGCTATGCGACGATGCGCCGCTATATTACGGAGATGAGGCGTCTGCCGCCGAAGGAGTCCGTGCGGCTTGAGGAGTTCGTCAACTACTTCAAGTACCGCTATCCGCAGCCGAAGGGCGACGAGCCGATTGCTGTCGCCTGCGAGATGGGGGCTTGTCCGTGGGCGTCGTCGCACAAGCTGCTCAGGGTCGGCGTGCAGGCGCGCGAGGTTCCTGCCGAGAAGCTTCCGCCCTGCAATCTGACGTTCCTCATAGACGTCTCGGGCTCGATGGGCTCAAACGGCGGCTTCGAGATGATGAAGGCGGGGCTTAAGATGCTCATCGGCAAGCTCCGTCCAGAAGACCATGTTGCGATCGTCACCTATGCGTCCGGCACACGTCTGCGCCTTGGCTCGACTCCCGGAAGCGAGAAGGCGACAATCCGCTCCGTTGTCGACGGACTCAGCTGCGGCGGATGCACATACGGCGCGGGCGGCATACAGCTTGCCTACGAGGAGGCGAAGAAGAACTTCGACAAGAAGGCGAACAACCGCGTCGTCCTTGTCACAGACGGCGACTTCAACGTCGGAATCTCTAGTCCGAAGGCGCTTGAGGAGTTCATCGCCTCGAAGCGCGAAAGCGGAGTATTCCTTTCCGTCATCGGCGTCGGCCGCGGCAACTACCAGGACGCCATCATGAAGAAGCTTTCGACGGCGGGCAACGGCAACTACGCCTACCTCGACACGCTTCTCGAGGCGAAGAAGGTGATGCTGAACGAGTTCAGCGGCACGCTATTCACCGTCGCGAAGGACGTGAAGCTTCAGCTGGAGTTCAATCCTGCGGAGGTCAGGGGCTACCGTCTGCTCGGCTACGAGAGCCGCCGCCTTGCCGCGAAGGACTTCAACGACGACAGGAAGGACGCGGGCGAGATCGGCTCGGGCCATACGATGACGGCGCTCTACGAGATCATTCCTGCGGACTCGAAGGAGAAGGTCGCGGACGTCGATCCGCTAAAGTACCAGAAGCGCACGGAGTCCGGGCGCGGAGAGGTCTGCACGGTGAAGCTGCGCTGGAAGAAGCCCGACGGCGACACGAGCGAGCTTAAGGAGATTCCCGTCGCCGAGTGCGAGGTTACTCCGAAGACTTCGACGGAAGACTTCCGCTTCGCGACCGCGGTCGCCGAATACGCGCTGCTCATTTCCGGTTCGAAGTTCAAGGGCGAGGCATCCTTCGACGCGGTGCTGGACCGTGCGCGCAAGGCGAAGGGCGAGGACACTGAGGGCTATCGCGCGGAATTCATCCGCCTTGTCGAGATGGCGGAGCTTTTTACGCCGCCGCCGTCATTGCTGGTTCCTGCCGCGCCGAAGAAACCGACGCAGCCCTGGGATGCGTCCGACTGCATTGAAGTCGACCTCTAAGAAGAAGGCTAAAGCGCATGTTTCTGGCTATAAACATGCCTTTTCAGGCTGACACGAGCGAACGTAGCCCTAGATGCCTCAGCGTTCGCTTAGTGTCACCCGTTCCCCGTTCCCCATTCCCCGTTCCCCATCACCGCAACAATCGAAATCGTCCGCGGAGCGTTTCTCTTCCCTGTTCCCTTTTATCAGACGGGGACAAGTCCCCGAAAGTTTTAGGCTGAAATGCTGAGAGAATTAGGATTACGCATTAGTTGTTGAAAATTCAAGCGTCAATGGGCATTTCGATGAGCTACCGACCTATTCCTTGTTCCCTGCTTCACTTCTCGACGCGAAGAAGGGAGACTGGCTCGGATGGCCGAAGCCTGTCGGCGAGAGCGTGAAGCGCCCGATGAAGCACATCCGCCACCACGATCCCGAGGTCGACGGAGGCGGCAAGCTCATGTTCTGGTACGAGGTGGACGACGCATCCGCCGCGATCGCAGAAATTGATCTGTGCCTTGAAATAGCATATAGGCAGCAGTGTGGAAAAACGGGGAAAAACGTTTTTCCCGCTTGCTGGGGAAAATTGGAATTTTTACGTCCCAAATTGGGCTCTATAAGTTTAAGAAAATCTGGTTATCTGTGATAATTCCTAATTTTCCCAATTTTCCCACCCCCCATTTGTGGAAAAACGTTTTTCCACATTTTCAATTTTCCCACGCGCATATATATAATGCGCGGGAATGGGAAAATTGGGAAAATTGGATGCGGGGAATAACGGCAACGGGGCCTGTCGAGTTTAATACATCTACCACGGAATGCTCGGAAACGCCTTCGGCGGTACGGAAAACGGCTGGAGAAAAGACGTCTTCGAGATTTCCAGCCCCTAGAATTCTGACATATTGAACATGTAAGTAGGCGGGGACAGTCCCCCTTAAGTAGGCGGGGACAGTCCCCCTAACATT
>JAEEZC010000246.1 GCA_016288465.1 Verrucomicrobiota bacterium
ACCGGACTGGTGCGTCTGATGGCGGATATCCACGCACCCTCTGTCTCTATCTCGCCGAATGCGGTCTCGCGTCCCGGCAGGAGCATCCACACATTTTCAAGCTTCATTCGCACCCCTTTCTTCAAAGAGCCGCACGGCTTCCGCGCAGCACTCGGCAACGGCCTTCGCAACAGTATCCGGAATTGTCGCCGGCAGCGAATGCTCGCCGCCCGGCACCATCGTCAGCTCGGCATGGGGAAACACCGACATCAGAAACTCCGCGTTCGCCGGTCGGACAATCCCGTCGCGCTCGCTCTGCATGACGGCGACTGGTATGCGCGGCAGTTCGCCGGCTGCGACGCGCTTCGAGTATTCCACGAGGCGGGAGCGAATGTCGGTCGTCCTAAGGTATTCAAGTCCGCGGTCCAGCTCGCGCTCGTCGAAAATCGGAGAGCCGTCGCCCTCTGAGGAGAGAATCGTTCCCATGCGCAGAGCGGCAAGACGCCTCTCGCTCATGCCGCGCCACCCCTCATCCTTGCGCTCCATCATGCAGGGCGTTGTGGACACAAGCACTAGCCCGCGCACCAGGTCCGGACGGTCGAGAAGCATTCTCAGCGCCGTCGAGCCGCCCATCGAGAAACCGACCAGAACTGCGTCGCCATGTCGTGACAGTTCGGCTTCGGGCAGACCGTCCATCTGGTCTATGTAGCTGAAAAGGCGCTCGCGCGGGAAATGCGAATTCTCCCACAGCTCCGGGCATGCAGCCCAACCGTTGAGAACGATCGTACGCAAGCTCTCACCTCACTGACGGCGCAAGCGGGTATCTGCCGAAGACCGGCCCGTACACCGCAAGGCCCCTGTCAGACTCAAGGCGCACCCTCACCTTGCCGTTCCTGACGGCGGACGCGGGTACAGACGCCTCGACGAGATAGCCGTAGCTGCCAGCCTCGCGCAGGGTGCGGTTGCGCGGCTGCGAAAGCCACGAAAGTATTCCTCGCGAATCGGCCGGATCGTCAGGAAGCACTGTCTTCTTGGAGAGCTCGCCGTCTACGTACACGCGAAGCGTGGCGGGATACTTCTCCGAACTCGTCTGAGGATAGCTGTTCGGGTTCTTCGAGCGATCAGACGAGCCGCCGCCAAGCATCCAGTCAAGCCCGCCGGCCTTGGAGGCGTTCGCAAAGTCCTTGCCGTTCTTCCTCTTGGCGGAAACCTCCGCACGGAAGACGCCTCCCGTCGCAGGCGCATCCAGCTCGAACTCGAAGTAGCCCTTGCCGAAGCCGTTTAGCTTGAGCCCGTCCAACACCTTGGCCGAACCCTCCGACCACTCTTCCGAAACGGCGACGACCGTGCGAGGCGCGTCGTTCGTCACACCGAACGACCAGAAGTTGCGGGCGATCTCCTCGCCGTCGGCCTTTAGTACGAACACTATGCAGCCGCAGGCCGGCTTGTCCGCTGCGGTGAACTGAGCGCGCCAGACGTTCTCGCACTGCCATGACTTCGCGGGAAACGCCGGGAACTTGAGGGGCTTGGCCGTTCCCCTTCTGCGTCCGTCGGCACCGTAGTGCCAGCAGTCCATCTCGAGCGTGAGCGTCTTGCCCTCGTACCTGTCGGTCGTGAGGGATACGCCGACCGGTATCGCGCCATTCTGCTGCGGATAGAGGAACTCCCCTGTCTCGCTGCCTGGCGTTCCGGCGAAAAAGAGCGCGGCGTCGCGGTGGAGGTCTGCAATGGACATGCCTGCGAGCTCGTCGAAGCCGTCCTCCTTGGGAGAACGGTCAAAGCGCACGTAGCCGTTCCACTCGTTGCACACGTCGTGGTGCTCGGTGTACAGCCATCCCGCGCACTTGAGGTGCCGGCGGAAGGCGTTGATCATCTGATGGTAGTCCCACGAGAAGTCGCAGTCGCCAGTTGAACCTTCGTAGCCCCAGACGTTGCCGCACTCGGAATTCATCATCGGCTCGCTGCACTGCACATGCCCGGACGTGTAGTTCTTCGTCGAGCCGGGATAGGTGCCGTCGCACCATTTGGCGACACACGCCTCCCAGTTGTATCCGGCCCGGTAGGCGTGCCAGGTGTTGACGTCGGTCACGACATGGTCCTTGTTGCAGGGCGAGTTGTCCTCGACGATGCGGGTCGGGTCTGCGAGCTTCGCCGCAAGATAGGCATCGGCGACGCGTCGCTGCGTCCAGGGCCGGTACTCGCGCTTCTTGCCGCCTGCGCCGGAGGCGAGCCCCATCTCCAGCGAACGGTTGGAGAACAGGCCCCATGTCTCGTTGAAGAGCGTCCACTGGTAGACGCATGGATGGTTGAAGTCGCGCTCGAGCATTCCCTCGAAGCACTTCCAGTGCTCTTCGAACATCGCCTCGCTGGCGTCTCCCCACGCGCACGGGACGTCCGCCTGGACGAGCAGACCTAGCTTGTCGGCCCAGTAGAGCTTGCGCGGAATCTCGACCTTGATGTGAATGCGGTTGCCGGTGAGCCCGAGCCTCTTCGATATCTCCATGTCACGCTTCATCGCCTCGTCGGAGGGATACGTGTACCATCCCTCGGGATGGTAGCTCTGGTCAAGGCACATCTGGAGGTATATGGGCTTTCCGTTGAGCGTCACGTAAGCGTCGCCGTTCGGCGTCCTGCCGGTTCCGACTTCGCGAAAGCCGAAGTAGGTCTTCACCGCGTCGTCCCCGAACGTGACTTTCACGCCGTAAAGGTATGGATCCTCGAGCGTCCACAGCCGCGGCTTCTCCACCTTGATGCGCTTGACGCCGACAAGGTCTCCCGGCTCGAAGGACAGGGCATGCCTGGAGCCATCGATCTCGACGACGCACTCCATGTTCGTCTTTGCGGGCGCGGCGAGTCGTACGTATGCCGAGACGGTGGAATCTTCTATCGACGGCAGGAACCGCACGTTACGCACGTACTCGCGCCCCCTTGCCTCCAGATACACGGTCTGCCAGATTCCGCGCGCGTTGCCGTAGCCCTGCTTGCCGTAAAGATAGTGACCCGACATGGCGACGCGCGGAGACGGGTCCCACACGATGAACTCGAGCGTCTGCTCCTCGCCCCATTTCACAAGGTCCGTCAGCTCGAACTCGAACGGCACGTATCCGCCCGAATGCCGTCCAAGCTCCTCGCCAGCGAACGTGCAGGTCGTCCCGTGGTCCGCCGCACCCACGACGACGAACACTCGGCGCCCCTTCCATTCCGAGGGAACCGTGATGCGACGGCGGTAGTGGCCGGTGTCGCCGTCATCCGCGACGCCCGAAAGCGGAGAGCCCCAGCCGAACGGGACGAGTATGGTGCGGTCGTAGGCGCCGCGCTTGAAGCCGAAGTCCCACTCCCCGTTCAGGTTCACCCAGTCGGGACGCTCCCAGTCGGGGCGCGGGTGCTCGGGCAGGGGAATTCCGGCGACTGCAAAAAGCAGGGATGCAACGAGTGACGTTAGCATTGCTCGATCTCCTTGATTATGTTTGCGGCGACTCTGCGTTTGGACATCAGCGGGAAGCGCCTCTCCGAGCCGTCGGGATAGACGAAGACGACGCGGTTTGTGTCGGTTCCGAAACCGCACCCCTTTTCCGTAACGTCGTTGGCGACGATGAACGACAGTCTCTTCTCACGGCACTTGCGCGACGCCTCGGCGACTGGATCGCCCGTCTCGGCGGCGAAGCCGACGAGCTTGAAAGACGCGGGCGCGAGACGCCTTGCGAGACGCGAAACTGTCTTGAGGACGTCGGGGTTGCGTCGCAGCTGAAGCGTGGCCGACATGCTGCCCTTCTTCAGCTTTCGCGCGGCACATCTGGCGGGACGCCAGTCCGCGACCGCCGCAGTGGCTATGAACGCGCAGCCGCCCGACGCAGCGGAGGCTTCGACGGCCTCAACGGCAGCGGCAAGCATCTCCCTCGCGCTGACGACGTCGACGCGCTTTACGCCTCGCGGAGTCTCAAGCGAGACGGGGCCCGCGACAAGCGTGACGTCGTGGCCTCTGCGCGCGGCCTCGGCGGCGATTGCAAAGCCCATCTTGCCCGTGCTCGGGTTGCTGAGGAACCTCACCGGATCCAGATGCTCCCTTGTGGGACCGGCCGTGACAACTATTCTGATGCTTTTCTTCACGATTACGGCACCCGCCAGCCGATTTCCGGTGCGACACCCGTCGCATAGGGCAGACTGACAAGGACCTTCATGTTTAGGGCCGATAGTATAGCAGTTTTCTGTCGCGGTTGTAAAGCGGGATTCAAGGTGTGATTCCGCTTTCGGGAATGTGCGCGAAAACACAACACTTCGGGGACGGGTGGCCGTCCCCGAAGTGGCGCCGCGAAGCGGCGAGACGAAGCCCGCGCTACCTGATGATTATCATCAGGCCCGCTTTGATCTCTGCACCTTCAGGTCCGACAACCGGGAATGTCGTGTAGTCGTAAGGCGCAGTCGTCGACTTCGGCAGACACGCTTCCATGTTCACGAAATCCCACAGCGCGACAAGTCCGTTGGTGAGCTTCACCGGCCTGTAGCTGCGCACAAGATTGCCGTCCTGCCATATTTTAAGGAAGTAGAAGCGTGACGAGGCTGGTGATATAGGCGTCCCCGCATTGCTGTCGTTCTTGGCGAAGAGGTACATCGTCCGACCAGTATTGACATTGCCGGGAAGCGACCGCGACGACCTGAGCGTCTCCGCACCTGTGACGTCGTCGATGGTCTTGAAGGTCTGAGCCCCGGCAGCGAACGAGACGCGCGCATGGGTCGTAGTGTTCTTGGGCAGCTTGTACACATCCGGATCCGAGGAATCCGACGCAATCGTGTAAGGGTCGTTCTTCTTCGGCCGCCAATAGACTCCATATCCGATTCCTGCCGTCTCTCCCCACGCATGGTACCACATATAGAACCGAGTGTCATCACTTGCTCCAAACGAGCCAAGGAAGCATTCCTCGACATCTGAGCGCTTCTGAAGGCTCGTCTCCTTGAACTCGGCGGTCGTCGCGGCCTTGCCGATGACGCCCGTGTCGATGAACTGCTCGCCATCGGTCTCCACGTAATCGACATACTTCGCCGGCCTTTCGTCTCCTGACAGGATGATATTGCCGACCCTCGAAGCCGGAATGTCCGGCGACGGACGATAGATACTCTTCGTAACAGTATCATAGAGCATGCCCTTGCCCTCAACAAGGCACGGCTTGAAGTCGCGGACAAGCGTGCCGTCCTGCCAGAGCTGCAGTCCGTAGCAGCGCGCTTCGGAACGCCAGCGCCAATGGCTCGACGAGAAGAGGTGCAGCGTGTCGCCTGTATCGACGGACCCAGCAGAGGTCTCGTTCAACACCTGCACATCATTCAGTTTCATCGTCTGCTGCCCGTTCGCAAAGGTCACGTCGAACGTATAGTTTGTGGTGACGTAGAGCGCGACATTGGCTCCGCCGCTCTTTGCGCTCAATTCGCCGCTGCCGCCATATTGAGCTTTGAGCAGAGAATCGGACTCGTGGATCAGGTTGAACCACTTGTTGCTGGTTGTGATATCCCGGGCTCCGAGATACGCCCTCTTCTGCCGCCAGAACACGGCCGCAGTCTCCTCCAGATAGCGATTGACCTCGCGATTCCATGTCCGCATTTGGCCGGTTCCGTTCTCGTCCTCATGCAGCCACGCCATCTTTCCCTTCGCCCGTATGCCGCTCTTCGCGGGAACGCCGGTATCGAGCGTGTTGTTGCCGTCAGACTCGATGTATTCCACGAAGGCCACTTCCTTCGGTTTGACGTTCTGACGATAGACGTTGTTGTAGACGAGTGGCGTGCCGAGCGAGTAGAAGATACGCTTGGAAACCTCGTCGTAAAGACCTGCAACGCCGTTTTTAAGGCACGGCTTGAATTTACGGACGACATTGCCGTTCTGCTTGATCGTCAGGTAGTAAAGGCGGGATCTGCTGAATGCGTCCACAGTCCCGTTGTTGTTCCTCGCGAAAAGGTAGAGGTTCTTGCCCGTGTTGATACTGTCGGCAATCGACAGCGACGTCCAGAGATTCGTCGTGTGTGTGGCATCGTCGATGGCCCTGAAGGTCTGCGAGCCCGCTGCGAAGGATACCAGTGCATGGGTCGTATCGCCATTGTACAGCCTGTATCGGTTCGGATCGTCCCACGCGCCGGCTTTTGTCGGGTCGGTCGTCACCGGGCGCCAGTAGGTGCTACCGTACCCAAGTCCGAGGTCTTCGCCCGATGCGTGGAACCACAAGAAGAAGCGATTGTTTGCATCTCTTGCGCCAAGAACGCAATGTTCTTTAGTGTCCTGCTCAAGGTTCGTCTCCTTGAACTCGACTTCGATTCCGGCCTTGCCGGTGATGCCCGTGTCGATATAGGCGGGCTTCTGGCCGTCGGCCTCCGCGGAAACGCCTTGCGACTCCACGTAGTCGATGTACTCGTCGGGGACCTCGCTGTTCTCGTCGCAGATGAGGTCGGTGCCGGAGATTGAGTAGAAGATGTTCCCCGAAACGGCATCGTAGAGGCCGGCTTTGCCGCCTTTCATGCAGGGCTGGAAGTCGCGAACAAGCGTCATGGCGCCGCCATTCTCGGGCCCCTGCCAGATCTTGAGCCCGTAGCATCGCGACTTGGACTTGCCGGCAACCGCATCGTTTTTGCGGTTGCTGGCGAACACATAGAGGCTCCGTCCGGTATTGATGCCTGAGTTTTCCATGCTCCATCCGCCGATTCCGTCTATATTGACGGTGCTGGTGCTCTTGCCAGCGCCATTCGTTGCGGAGAAAGTGGCGGTATAG
>JAEEZC010000247.1 GCA_016288465.1 Verrucomicrobiota bacterium
CTCGTATGCAGGCCATGTTATCATGCGCCTCGAACCAGCACCTGTCGCAGAAACGACGCGCCAGAGATCGCCGGACGCCATCTTTAGGTTCTCCACGCCGATCGACACGCCGTTCGTCTTCACGTCGAACGTGACGATCGCCGGTTCGTCGAGCGTGTATTCGACCTTCACGACGCGACTCGCGTCCTGTTCGACCGAGACGAGGGCGACATGAGGATCGTTCGGATCGGCTGCCGCGACGGATGCGGCGCATGCAACGGCCATGCAAAGCAGATTTTTCATCATGCAGTCTCCTTGTTGTCAGCGTATGACAAGAACCATCCCGGTGGGCTTGTTCGAATTGAAGCGGGCAAGCTGTCGGCTCTCCACGGTGCGCGTGCGCGAGGAGAAATCAGCTATCGCGCGCGACGGACTCGACTTCCAGTCGTTCCGAGACAGCACGAAGTTCTCGAAGCCGTTTACGTTTTCGGCAACGAGGGACGCGGCTGTTAGCAACATTGCCGACAGCGCGATTACGACTTTTAGTCTCATAATGTCCGTTTCTCCTTTCATTTTACATCTTACACTTTTCATTTTACATTTCTTTTGGATATCCGCGCGCATGCATTCCCCCGGGCTTTCCCCGACGTAGCTCAGAGACGAGCGGACGCCCGCACACGCCGAAGCAGTTGCGAGGATAGACCTCGATGCGGTATTCAACGTCCTGTGGAAGATCGAGGACGTTAAACCAGAACGTCAGGCGCGCCGGTTCGTCCTCTTTCAGCTTGTGGAAAGCTGGCGAGAGGAAGCGCTTGACCATCGACTTCGAGCCATCCGTCGGCACGGCACGAATTTCGTAGTCGAACGCCCGTGCATCGGAGACAGCGGCTGCGTTCGGGAATCCAACCACCATTACGATCTGCCACTTGCCGCCGCGCGTCTCGGCGTTGCGGGTAGCAAGATTGAGCTTTGCATCCGCCGGAAACTGCGGCACGGGCCATTTCGCAGCTCGCAGCTTGATTGCATACGGACGATCTTCGCGCAAAAGCGGCAACGGCACTCGCCACGGCTGCGCTGTGATGGCGAACTTCTTGAAATCCCAGCGTTCAAACTCCATCGCGTCCTGAAACACCGACACGACAAGGCCCTGCGGCTCCTCCATCTTGAAGCGCGCGGGCAAAAGCGGCATCGCCCGCGTCGTCTTGCCGTTACGCACGTCCGCTCCGTTTTCGTAGCCGTCCATCACGCCCGTACAGGAAAGGGACGGCACGGAGACTGCGGTGTACGCACCCTGCCAGATAGAACGTTCATCGTTCAGCGTCCAGTGCGTATGCCCTGAGAACGCGACCGCATTCTGGTGAACAGACAGGGCGTTGGTGACCATTCTGCCTAGCTCCGTCTCCCAGCTGCCAGAAGTCGTTCCAGCTGGCGGCTGGTGTAGATAGAAGAAAAACGGTCTGGACGGATCTAACTCACCGCCGTGTGCCGCGAACCATTCCTCCGTCTTGTCGTAGCCCGGCTCCTTGTCGTAGCCGTACCACTCCGCGCTGATGAAGTCAAAGCCGTTCACCGTCCGCTTTCGTATCGGCGCGAACTCCTCCTGAAATACCTCTTCCCAGCACTTCTTCATGCCGAGCTTCACGAGCGCCTCGTCTTCGTCGTAGCCGAGGGCGTGCATCTCTGCCGTCATGTCGCCATACCACCAGCCCTCGTAATCGTGGTTGCCGGTGCAGAAAAGCCTTTGTACCGTTTTGCCGCTTACACCCTTGCCGTGCGGGAATACCTTCTCCCACGTCTCGGAGATATACTTGAGCCCGCTCAGAAGCCCCCAATCCGCCAAATCGCCGCAGATCATCACTGCGTCGACCCTGCGGTCACGGAAAAACTGCAGCGTCCGCTCAAGCGTGATCGCCGATTCGAGAGTGCCGATATGCGTATCGGATATCACGCCCAACGTCAGCGCCGGCGTTTCCTTATCCTTAGCAAGGATGTTTGTCGCACCAAATGCAGCAAAGACTCCTGCGCACTTCAGGAAACTTCTTCTCTGCATTCCAAAACCGCTTGTCATTGTCCTCTTGTTCATATGTGTAGGCCTTAAAGCGATAGACATCTTTCTTTCGCGCAACATTATACCAAATCCATGCGATCTGCAAATTTGTTTTCGGATACGAATAATTATGTTTTTGGGCAACGGAGAATCGCGAGATATGGTATAATTACGCACATGAGCAACGAAAAGAAGTTCAGGATAGCGGTTGACACGGGGAACAACGAAAAGGCGGTCCGCGATCGCTGTTCCGGTTTCATGCGCTATGTCATGGAGCGCTCGCTGCCATGGGACATTCGGTTCTTCGCCCAGTGGGACGCGCAAGACCGCCAATCCTGGGACAGGCTCATTCTGAAGTGGAAGCCCGACGGCATCTGCCTGAATTCCCAATACGACATTTCCGATGGCCGTCTAAAGCTCATTCCGCACATAGTCGCATTTGGAGGTTCTTTCATTGGCGCAAACATGAAATGTCCGTGCCTGACAACATTTGTCGGCATCGACGACAGACAGATTGCGGCCGAGTCGTTCCATTTGCTGGTAAAGCGCGGACTCAACCACTTCGCATACGTCCACCCGACAACCGTGAGCGCCGAACTGTACCATTCGCAGGTGCGGTCGGAGGTATTTGTGCGCATGGCCGAGGAAGCGGGCTTCGACTGCACTGAATGCCGGCAGGCGAAAGGCGAGACGGCGGACTGGGCGACGTCGCTGGTCACTCTTGCGTCGGAACTGTCCGCGCTGCCGCGCCCGTGCGGCATACTGGCCTACAACGACCAGGTTGCGCGCGAAGTCATCGACGCCTGCAACTATGCGAAGCTGCACATCCCCGAACAGATTCAGATTGTCGGCGTGGACAACCAGGAGGATATCTGCGAGAACATCTGCCCTCGCCTGACGAGCATCGAGCCGGACTTCTTCGGGTGCGGATGGATCGCCGCGCAGAAGATGGAGGAACTGCTCGCGACAGGCAAGACGCAACACCATCTGATGTGCGGCGTACATCGCATCGCCGAGCGCGATACTACACGCGATCTTTCAGGTGCGGCCCGCCTCGTCACCTCCGCTGAAAAGCTCATTCACTCCTACGCATGCCGAGGCTTGCCGCCCTCGCCCAAGGGACTGACCGTGCAGAGTCTTGCCGACGCGCTTCACGTTTCGCGCAGTCTTCTCAAGATACGCTTCCGCAAGGTGAGGGAGGAAGGCGTTGCAACTGCAATCCGGCGACGGAAGCTGGAGGAGGTCTGCCGCCTGTTGAGGGAAACCGATCTGCCGATTGGCGAAATCGCCGCACGCTGCGGATTCCCCGTCCCAACCCATCTCAACGCGCTTTTCCGCCGCACTTTCGGCACGACCCTCCGCGACTACCGAACCTCCAGCCATACTCCGTGACGCAGAGGGAAAAGGGAACAGGGAAGAGGAAGACTCCGCGTTTGCTTCGCGCTTTAAAGCCAAAAAGACTGCCTGTGACCGTGCGCTGGCCAGATCTAAGGCGCTGCGTGAGCGGCGCCGAGGGAATAAGGCCAAGGGGGACTGTCCCCGTCGGCTTTAGGCCGAGAAGCTTTTCCAGGCCGGATGCGGGAAGTCGATTCTTATGGCAATCCACGACGCGGTCTACGACCAGGCCTGTGTGATGCTGAAGGACAGAAAGTCCTCTATAGCGTACACGACAGGCGTTCTCGGCGGAATATCCAGAAGCCAGCTCGACAGGATATTTCTTTCGCGAACTGGAATGAC
>JAEEZC010000248.1 GCA_016288465.1 Verrucomicrobiota bacterium
ATGTTTTTGACGCTCGTGCATAGCACTCGCCTGTTACCGTGGGTCGTCAAAATCATGTCGGTTCCGCGAAGTGTCTCTCGTGCGACTGTCGCCCCCTACGCTCGCCATCAACTGAAAGCGCGCTGGAATCGCACAAAAGGCTAAGGGACAGCCGAGGCGGCGATTGACGGGCGCTCATGGTCGCGCGACCAGCACAACGGAACGTTAGCGACGGAATGATGGTAGGGGCCGCACTCTGGGCAGCCCGTAGACAAGTGTGTTTTGTCTAACACGGAGCGTTAAGAAAAACAAACCGCTCTCGAACTCGAACTAATGACTCGAACTAATTTGTGCAGAATATGTGTAGATTCGTGGTTAAATAGACGAACCTCGTGCGACTGTCGCCCCCTACGCTCGCCATCAACTAAAGCCGACGGGACGGCCGCACTTTCGCGCGGCAGCACGGGGATGGAGAACGGGAGGAGGTCTAGTCCTTCGCCTTGTTCTTGCCAAGGCCAGTCCAGTGCTGTTTGCGGTAGCGGGAGGGCGTCATGCCCACGAGCCGCTTGAAAGTCCGTATGAAGTGCGCATGGTCGTAGAAGCCGGTTTCCGTCGCGATGTCGGTCAGCAGCTTGTCCGTCGTCTCCAGGAGGGTGCGGGCGGCGTTGATGCGCGTCTGGACGATGTAGTGCGCCGGCGAAGTCTCGGTCTGCCGGCGGAATATGCGCGTGAACTGCGACTCGGAGAGGTTGGCGCGCCTGGCGAGGTCGGCTACCGAGATGTCGGAGGCGTAGGTCTTCGAGACGTACGTTATGGCGTCCTTTATCGTGTCGTACCAGTTCGGCGCGGACTCCTTGGACCTTACGCGGTAGTGCGAGGTGACAAGGCCGATTATGGCGCCCTTTCCGTTCCTCACGGGAAAGACGGAGACGCGGTTCAGCGCGGTGGAGAGGTCGGCGACGTATCCGTAGACCTTGTCGATCATCGGCTCTCCGGTGCGGAGCGAAGGCTCCTCGCGGTCGATGTAGACGCGCCAGAGGTGGCGAGGGTAGATGTGCTGCGCCCTGCGTCCGACGATGGTCGAGTCGTCCGTCAGGTTCATGAGCTCGAGCGCGCGGCGGTTCTTGAAGTAGATGTAGCCCTGGGCGTCCTTGATGGTGACGCCGGTCTCCGGCAGCGTCTCGGCGAACTGCATCAGAAGGCGCAGGTTGTCGCCGGCGGCCTTGAAGAACGCCTCGCGGCGACGCGCAGTCTCCTCGGGCGTGAGAGGCGGCAGGTCCTCCCGCTTGAAGTCCGTCGTGTCCGTGAGTCGCTTTCTCGTTCTCATAAGGAGTATTTTACACCATCTGCTTTGCAAAAAGCAAGCTCGCGCACGCTCGGATATTACACAAACACGGCAGAGATTTACAAGAAAAGAGTGACTGAATGTGGTATCATACCCACAGAATTAAGAAAAGGAGTCGTCAAATGATACCAGAAAACAAGTTGTTTGCCGAATCGCCAGCGTCGAAGCGGACTTCCTGTGTCGCATGGATCACGTCCTCTCTCGCCTTGGCCGTTTCCTTTGCCGCCTCTGCGGATACAGTCGCATGGTGGCACTTCGACGAGTGCGACCCTGGCACGACTGCGCCCGCGAACACTGTCGCGTGCGACCAGGCGCCGACGACCTACGCGCACGTGTATACCATCGGCGGTTCTACCCAAATGGCGTATATCAACGAGAACGGCGGTGCTTATCTTCCGACTTACGCAAAACCATTTCGCGGCATCGCCGTCTATGATCCGGTTTCCGGAATAACGCGCGCCAACAATGCCGCGATGAAGTTCCGCATCAATCGCGGCGGAACCGATCCGAACTCCAACAAGGGACGCGCCCACTACGGCGGCGGCTTGAAGTTCGACGGCGGCTACAACCTCTACCAGTCGCTCTACAACACGAGCGCAATCACCGTCGAGGCATTCGTCTGCACCACGGGAGGCGTTTACAATCTCTTTGCTCCCATCGTCGGCAGCGTAAACAGCACGAGTTTTGCCAATGAGCGTTTCGCGCTCCTCATGCAAGAAGACGGCTCAATTGCCGCGCGCCTTGCGACAGACGCCGGAATCACCATTTGGTATAGCGGCGGCGACAAAGGGAAGACCAAGGTGAATGACGGTGCCTGGCACCATGTGGCATTTACATGGGATGGCGACAAAGCGCGCTTTTATGTGGATTACGCTCTCGACAAGAAGGCGAATGATCCCACCAGCACCACCAACCGCGTTTACACCAAGACCGGAACCATCCCCGTCTATTCAGACGACAACGCCACATGGATTGGCGGCTACGCCCAGAGTTCCAATGACGGCGGGCGCAAGTTTCCCGGCCTTATCGACGAGGTGCGTGTCTCAAATGTCGCACTCACGCCCGACCAGTTCCTTCAGATGCAGCCGCTGGACATGGATCCGGACGAAATCGTCCGAATCTCGTTCGTACCAGGCGAATACGGGGTGGCGTTGAAAAACAACATGAACCTTGCCGACACGCTCGGGCCGAGTCGCCAGAAGGCATACTTCATGACGGTCTCCGGCGCCGGATCGTCCGATTACGACACGGTGACGAAGGCCGGAGACATCATGGCCTCCAAAACAGAAACGGACGCTTGGGTTGAGAATGCGGCATCGTTCTATCAGGAGACGAACGGCGTCGGCAAGGCGAACTTCGTCAAGCTGACCGGAATTTCTGATCGACTTAGGGGCAGCGAAGGGACGAATTCGAGCTACACCGTCGAGATGTTCTACAAGACGCGCACGGCCATGGGAGGATCCGGCAAGCAAAGCCTGATGAGGTTTGGCGCACAACCATGGTGGGACGTGCGTCTCGAAGGAGGCGACTCAAAGTTGCACTATGTGGACAAGAAATCAACAAGCGGAAGCGAATTCAACTATGCCACGTCAACGGAGGACGCGGACGACTGCAAGTGGCACCACGCGGCGGTTGTTGTAGATGGCACGACGCAGAAGATAAGCTACTACTTCGACTATGCGCTTGACAAGTCAAGAACCGGCACGATGCCAGATATCGGAAGCGGCAACTCGATCTTCTTCGCCGCGAAGCAAAACGGCGAAGATCAGTGGTACGACGGATGGATTGACGACATCCGCGTGACTCGTCGCGCTCTTCAGCCGCATGAGTTCCTGACGACGCGACCCATCGGCACGGGCGACATCTCGATGCTGGCCCTCTTCGAGCAGAACTACGACTTTACGTGCGCGGAAAACGCGAACCTCAGCGCGACAGGCGTCGGCGAGGCCAGGGCGGGCGGCAATGTTCCGACGTTCTCCAACGAGTCCCGCGGCAAGCTGATCCTTGACGGAACGAATGGCACGCATGCCGTCGCCAATGCATCTTCGGTCCAGCTCAACCGGAGCCGCGTCGTCTTCCCGCCCAGCCCGATCTGGGCGCTGGACTCGTACACGGTCGAATTCTGGGCGAAGTTTGAAGGCGCCATAGACAAAAACGGCACCTTTGCCGCCGATCCCGACACCCTCGACAATCATATCCCGATCATGCGTCTTGCTTCTGGAATTGGCAGCTCGTACGACTGGTACATCTACAGAGGAAGGGAAAAAGGGCATAATACCGACATCCAGATGGCGCTCGGAGGTCAGTATCCCGTATGGACCCTTCCGTCCAACAGACTGCTCTTCGACGGCAGGTGGCATCACTACGCCTTCACGTTCGAACCCGTCAACAACGGCACGAACACGCTGGTCAAGATCTTCTGCGACTACAAGAATGTCCTGTATGGCAACCCGAGCAGATCCGGCTACACGTTGGGCGCTCGTCTGCCGAAGCGCGTTGACGGACGTTTGATGCTTGGCGAAGGCTCCAACACCCATCCGAACCTCGTCGCCAAGTTCGACGCAGTGCGCGTCTCCAAGGGCGTGCTCGACCCCTCGCAGTTCCTCGGCCGTGTACACCCGGGATGCATGATCCTCATCCGCTGATGAACTGGAATCGCCTTCATATCGCGGAGTTGCTCGCGGCGGCGGCAGTCGCATTCACCGGCTGCCAGTCCGTCGCGACCGAGACGCATGCGACGCCCCTCTCGCCGGACGCCTCGAAGATAAAGGTGGCGCTCTACCTCGACGTCGGCTGCCGGGGAGGCGGCGTCATACATCTGGCGCAGCTGCTGAAGTCGTCGCCCGAGGTGTCGTGCGACTTCGTCAACTCGGCGGACGTGCTGGACGGGAAGCTCGCCGGATACGACGTACTGGTGATGCCGGGCGGCAGCGGATACGACAGGTACGCCCAGCTTGGCGAAGAGGGGTTCGAGAAGATAAGGCGGTACATTCGCGAGGGAGGTTGCTACTACGGCATATGCGCGGGAATCGCGCTGGCCCTCAACGACCCGAAGCGCCTCCGCCTCATTCCGTACACGCGCGAGAAGACTCCTCCGCGCGGCGGATTCTCCGCGGCCGTCAAGCTGAACGGACGGGCCAGTGAGCTGATGGGGCTTGCGGAGGGGACGCGGTACTTCCGCTATCACGACGGCCCGCTGCCCGCGAAAGGCAGTCCGGTGCCCGACTCCGAATACGAGGTGCTTGCGACGTTCGACTGCGAAGTGATGCAGCGCGGCAAGGCCTGCTCGCCGATGAACGGAATGCCGGCCATGATCTACGGACGCTACGGCAAGGGCAAGGTGCTCGCGATGGTGATGCACCCGGAATACTTTCCGTCCACGCACGAAGTGCTTGGCGCGGGGTTCAAGCCGCTTGCAGGGCGTCCCGTCACCTTCGTCTATCCGAAGAAGTCGGCGCGTCCGCTGCGCGTAGCCTTCTACGCGAGCGAGATCGACAGGACCGGCGACACGCGCGCGACCGTGGAGGACGCGGCGGCGCTCGCGGAGCGGCCGGACGTCGACGTGACGTTCGTCTCGGGCGAGCAGATCGCCGAGGGCGCGCTCGACCATGCCGACGCGCTGGTGATACCAGGAGGAAAGAAGGGCAAGATGTGGCGGGCGGCGCGCCCTCTCGTGGAGAAGTTCGCCGCAGACGGACACGCCGTCTTCACGTCGGGCAGGGAAGCGGCCGCGGCGAGCAGGTAGGGCGCTCGCCGCGGGCTTGCCGTCGGCGACGGCGGCGCGTCAGCTCATGGCCTCGGCTAGCTGGTCTATGCCGGCGAAGTTCGTCTTGATGAAGCCTGGCTCGTCGAAGTCTCCGGCCCAGGGCGCCATAAGAAAGCCCTTGAGCCTCTCCGGCGAAAGGTTCGCCCGGCAGAACTTCACCATTTCGGCCATGCATCCGTCGTTCGGGGCCTTGGCCTTTATGCGGTCGGGCGAGCACCAGTTCGACGCGCACGGCACCTGGTCGAAGCCGGCCTTGTCCAGCTTCAGGAAGAGCTCCACAAGCGGACGGCTCTTGGCGTCCGGCTTCATCGCCGAAAGGTCGAAGCCGTCCAGCCATTCGTCGTAGTACCAGTTGTTGTGCACCACGCTCTTCGGGCACTTCTCCACGAAGTCGTCGTGCTTCCAGCCGTAGTCGCTCCACATCCACGGGCGCATCCCGGCCTCCTCCACCGTCTTCACGAACCAGAGGAAGTCGTGCCACCACATCTCGTCCACGCGGACGCACTGGAAGCCCTTCTGGTGCGAAATGCGCTCCTCGTCGTAGCCGATGTGCAGGAAACGCGGATGGTCGAACATCTCCGCCGCGTCGCGGATGACGTCGCGGCAGGCGCGATAGTACGGCTTCGTCGTCACCATGCGCCCGTAGTCCTTGAGCCATGCGTCGTGCGCAGTGGAGAAGTTGAGCTTCGGCACCGGCTCAAGGCCGAGGGACTTCAGTCGCCGCACTTCGCCGAGTATCCAGTCCGCCGAGCGAGACCCCTTCACCGCAAGCTCGGGATGGCTCGGGTAGACGGGGAACTCGCCGAGATCGATGACGACGAGGTTCATCCTGCGCTCGACCATGTGGTCTATGACCTTGCGCCAGAGCGTCTCGTCGAACTTCACATGGTCGTTGCAGAGACGTCCGCCCTTCACGGACTTCACGTCGGCCGGCAGCGACTCTCCCCACATGTTGTGTCCCCAGTGCAGCAGAACGCCGCGGACGTCCTCCGGATTCCTGGCGAACGCAGGCACAGCCGCAAGCGCGGCCGCGCCGCCTATGAAGTCTCTTCTTGTCGTTTCTTTCATGACCTTCCTTTCACTTAGACCAGCATGAACGGCTGGGAGAAGAGCACTTCGTCCGAACCGTCAATCGCATACGCCTTGACTCGCGCAAACACATGGTGGCCCGGCCCATGCCAGGGTGCGTCCCTGTCGACCGTCCACGACACCTCCGTGCCCCTCTGCTCCTTGACGACGCCGCGCGCCGTGACGACCTCGAACCGCGACGGCCTGTCGGTCGCCGCAGTCACGGTCTTTCCGTCGAAGGCGATGCGCGTGAACGCCAGCTCGTCCAGTCCGTTGAGCGCACCGTAGAAGTTCCCCTCGCGATACGCCTTCATGCAGGCGTGGACGGTCTTCTCCTCCACGCACAGGACGTTCACGCCGAAGACCTTGTTCTCGACGTGCCAGTCGGGCACGAAGAAGCCGAAGCACTGGCGGCCCGTCGAAAGCGCCCAGTCCCAGTAGACCTCGCTGTTGTGCCCGCTGTCCTCGATGACCTCGATGCCGAGAACCCTCGGATCGTAGTCCAGCATCTTGAGCATCAGCCCGCGGTCGAGCTTCGTCCAGGACGGATGGTTTATGGTGACGCCGCCTCCGTCCGGATAGACAAGTCCGGCGATCATCCGTTCGAACGCCGCGCCCCAGTACTCGCCGACGCCGCTGCTGTACCCGTGCGAGACGGTCTTGCAGAGGTCGTGCGCGTCGAACGTGCCGGAGGCGTACGCGGAGCCCGGCGAGCATATGTGCACGTTCTTGGCGGGGCTCCCGTCCTCAAGCAGAAAGCTGTGGTGCTCCGCGTTCGGAGCCTCCAGAACGCCAGGCGGAAGAGGCTTGAATATCCTCTCGCCCTCCACGAACGGATACTCCGCCGCCCAGCTCTTGTACTTCGCCGCGGCCTCGGCCGAAAAGGTGTGGCGCCACGGCGCGACGATCCTGTTCCAGTCGAACGGGCCATTGACGCGGCGCCCGTTCACCATGACCGGATGGCTGTGGTGCAGACGCCAGTAGTTCTTTGTCATCTTCGAGGCCGGGTACCACGGCGCGCTCGGGTAGTAGTTGGACATCGTGATCAGTCCGAAGCCGCGCTTCAGGTACTGGTCAAGATACCACTGGTTCATGCAATGCCCGTGAGACGTGGTCTTGACCCTCGCGATCTTCGACCAGTCAAGCCCGGAGTAGGGCCGCCTGTTGCGAGGACTTGCGGCGCCCGCTCCGCTGAAGCTGCCAGGCGACGCTTCCCCGAGGCCAGTGCTCGCCAGCGCTCCTGCCGCGACGCTCCCGACAAATTCCCTTCGAGTCATACCGCCTCCATGAATGTGCCCTAGAACCCGGCCGGAGGCGCAATGCGCTTCAGGCTGCTTTCATACCGCTTCTTGTCGGCCGTCTTCCGCGTCCTGCCGACCCAGACGCTCCCGCCGTCGAAGACGAGCCCGCACGTGCCGTCCACGCGGTAGCGCCCGACTTCCCTGAAGTTCCGGTCGAGCTTTACGCACAGTCCTCCGTCGGCGTAGTGGTTGAGGTAGAAGTGCCCGTCGTGCAGCTTTATCGTCTCTATGCCGAGCTTCACTGGCACGTCGTCAAGGACGTAGCTTTTGATGAGCTTGAAGTCTTTGTCCAGATGGTGGAACCTGACCTGCGTCTTCTCTATGTCCTGCGGACGCAGGCAGCCGACGAGGAACGTTCCGTCGTCGAGAATAGCGAGCGAGCCCGAACGGTCGTTTATGTCCGTCACATGCTCCTCGAGAAGCTTCAGCGTCGCCGCGTCGTACACGTTCACCGTGACTCGCGATTCCGGCAGGGTCTTGCCGCCCGTCTTGTTCTGCATCGCGCAAACGGCGACATAGACCTTGCCGTCCTTTTTCTGAAGCCCGGCGTGATGGCCGTCGACGGACGCCTTCGCCAGTATCTTTCCGGAGAGGTCGGTCTTTACCAGATCCAGCGTGTGCGCCCAGTAGAGCGACTCGCCGTCGAACCAGACGTCCTGCAGATGCCCTGCGTACGCCCCCTCCAGCGCAATCTCCGAAACGTCGGGCATCGCGCCCGCCACCGCATGCGCCATGCATGCGGCGGCGAACGCCGACAACGCCTTTGCTGCAACACTCCTCATCGTCATTCGTCCCTCCGTCCGCAGGCCTACCTGATGAGCAGCATGAAGCCGGCCTTGATCAGGTGCATCATCTTGTTCACGGGAAGCACGCCCTTGGAAATCCGCACTTCGTCGATATGGCCGTTGTATCTGGAGCCGATCGCGAAGCTGGACGTGCCGTAGTTGCCGCATTCAAGTTCGCCGGTGAACGTGTGCTGCGAACCCAGCCGCTGGTAGTCCCTGTAGACGTTGCAGAGCGTATTGCCGTTGCCGTCCGGCGCGAACGTGATTGCGACATGATGCCATTTGCCATCGGCGAAGCTGACGTTGTTGTCGGGATAGAACGTCGCCTGAGAGGCTCCGTTGACATCCTTGACGACGTAGACGTTGCCCGCCGAGTTGCTGTAGCCGAAGGACCACAGCCGCCTGAACGGGGAGCTGTCGCTTCCCGTGGCGTTGCCGTACATGCGGAGGATTGTCGCCCAGTCCTTCGCCGCGTTCTTCGTCCCCTTCATGAAGAACTCGACCGTCATCGACTTCATGTCCTTTTCAAGCAGCAGGTTGCGGCCGAAGAACAGCCTCTGGCTTGCGGTGTCGGGAGAGGACTCGCCGGATCCGTGCGCGCCGGAGAAGCTCATCGAGTACCTGTTGGAGCTGCGAAGCGTCTGCCCGTTCCCGTCGACGATCCTGACGCCGGGAACGAACGGCGAGAACTCGGCGTCGATCGTGGTGGCGGTGGAGGTTCCGACCGGAATCATGCCCTCGGCAGGTTCCGCGCTCAAGTCGCCCTCGAACCCTATCCATGTGCGAGTCGCCCCCAGATCCGGCACGGCGCCCGCCATCAGGAATTCCTGGGGCGCAAGCGCGCGGCGGGTTATGCGGAGTTCGTCGATGGACATGTTCTGGAACTCGTCGTTTCGGTCCGCCCCCCATCCGCCGCTGATCTGGAACCACTTGCCGGAACCATTCGTAGACACCTTGGACCCGAGGATGAAATTACTGTGCTGCCCGACGACTCTGCCGTCTACATAGAATGCAACGGTCTTTGCCGCCCGGTCGACGGAAAGCGCCACATGATGCCATTGGCTGTCATTGATGTCCGCATACTCGCCTTGCGTGTATGAGTCGAGGCTCCCGCCGGCTTCATATGCGTCAAGACTCTGCTGGGACACAAGCTGGTATTTCAGCTTCGCCGCGTCCAGGTAGATCCGCATGGTGGCGGCATTCCTTGTCCCCGACTGTTCGACTATTATATTTCGCGTGGCTGATTGCTGTTTCACAGATTTAAGCCAGAATTCGATCGTGAAATCGCCGGACGTAATGAGATGCTGGTTGTTGTTCCCTGTGAAATCGTCCACCATCAGGTGAACCGACCACCCGATCTTGGACAAATCCTCGTTTTCCTCAAACTTCCAGCAGCCTCCGTTCACGGCGTCGGCGTCAGCAAGAACACCATTGCGGAACCTGTCAAAGGCAAGCGACGACGCATCTGGTATCGGCCTGATTCCGCCATTGGAAAGGTACACCGAATTCACGCGAATTAGGGAATTTGAGTTGGAGGCCGGGACTGCCGCCGAATTGAACGCCAGCAGCGATCCTTCCTGCCCGAAGAAAGGATCTGTGCTGTATTCCACTGAATCGAAAGGAAGATAAAGCGCGGTATCCGAATCCGTCACCTTCATGGCGCTGCTGCCTGTCCCGCCGACGTGCAGGAATTTCTCCGGCGGAAGCGCCGCGTCGGAAATGCGCACCTCGTC
>JAEEZC010000249.1 GCA_016288465.1 Verrucomicrobiota bacterium
GCGATCGCAAGCGGAATCGCGACCAGGGTGCCGAGGTCGCGGCCTTCGCGGATGTAGCTCTTGACCGTCTCGCCGAAGCGGATGCCGACCTTCTGCGACGTGTCGGTCGCGATGCGGCGCGGGTCGTCCGGCATGAACGGGTTGGGCAGGCGCTCGTTGACGACCTCGTCGATGAACGCCTTGGGCGAAATGATCTTCGGGTCCACGACGACCGGCAGCCCCTCGACGTAGCCGAGGCGCTTGACGAGCTTGACGATGTCGGGGTCCTTCATCTCCTCGCAGATGAGCGTGTAGCCGAGAAGGCACCCGTACATCGACATCGCCGTGTGCAGCGGGTTGAGGCACGTCGTCACCTTCATCTTCTCGGTCTTGTTCACGGTGTCGCGGTCGGTCATGTAGACGCCGGCCTTCTCAAGCGGCGGACGCCCGTTCGGGAACTTGTCCTCGACGACGAGGTACTGCGGCTTCTCCGCGTTCACGAACGCCGCGATGAACGTGTTCTTGGAGGTCACGATCGGCGCCATGCCCTCCACGCCGTCGTCCTCAAGCGACTTCTGGACGACCGGGTGCGGACGCGGCGTGATCTTGTCGATCATCGACCACGGGAACGCCACCTTCGACTCGTCGCCGAGGTACGAGACGAAGTCCTCGCCGACGAAGCCGTTGTCGCGCCACGCGGCCGCGATCTCGAGAACGGACTTCATGAGCTTCTCGCCGTTGTGCGAGCAGTTGTCCATCGAGACGACCGCGACAGGCAGCGCACCAGCCTTGAAGCGCTCGAGAAGAAGCGCAGAGACGATCGACATCGCGTGCCGCGCGCTAGCGGGGCCCTCCTTCATGTCGGCCTCGACAACCGGCAGAAGCGAGCCGTCGGGACGCCGCAGCTGGTAGCCCTTCTCGGTGATCGTGAGGGACGCCATCTTGAGCGAGGGCGCGCGGAATATCTCCATCAGCCTGTCGCGGGACGCGGCGTCCGCAAAATTGGCCTTGACGCCGCAGGCGACGCCGGCGAGTATCTCGCGGGACGTCGTGCCGTCGGGATTCAGCAGGACGTTGAGCGTCAGGCTGTCGTATGCGTCGTAGATCTTCTCTATCACCTCGTAGTCGAAGGTGTCGCAGGCGATTATGCCCGTCTTCGCCACACCTGCGTCAAGGAGACGCTGGTTGAGCGACCCGATGAAGCCTCGGAATATGTTGCCGGCGCCGAAGTGGACCCATTCAGGGTTCTTCGCCGTCTCGGCTCTCACTGCTGCGACGTCAAAGGCAGGGAGCCTGACGCCGATCTTCTTCCATTCCGTGGCGTTTTCAGTCAACGATGCAAGATTGAGTTTCATGGTTGGATATTATACCATGTATGAGCGCTCATATGGGGAAATTCTTTGCATGAAGTCCGAAAGCGGCTCTTCCCGGTCGCGCGTTCTGCGGCCATCTTAGGGAACGAAAGAACGGCGCGTCCGGCGGATTCCCGGCCGTTCGCCCACCTAAGATCGGAGGCAGCGCCAGGTTCCGTCCTCACCGGCTCGGCGTCGCCTTCCAGAACCGGCGTGATTTCATCCGAAAGGCCGTCGATCTTCAGAACCGTCGCCGTCGCTTTGCCGGCGGGATCAGTCCTGAACGACGTGTCGAGAACGAAGCCCTCCGCGCCGCCAAGAGTGCAGACGGTCCTGTACGACGTGCCGCCTGCCATTTTGCCGCTGCGGTTCTTGTTCCTCAGAACGCCTGCGAAAGAAAGCTCAAGCGAGCCGTCGCCCTTTTTCGAAAGCCTGGCGAACGGCTCGACGTCGGAAGCCTGGTCGTACTCGGCGGTCGAACCGGCCTTGGCCGAGCTGTACTTCCAGACCGGAGCATCGGCCGACAGATATATCGCGCCGGAAAGTCTCTTCCATTCGTCCCCTTCCCGTCTCCAGACGCCCCTAATTGCTCCGTTGCGCTGAATGCGGACGCGCAGCCTTCCGTCGTCGTACTCCCATCCGCCGACGACCGTCCTGAGCCGCGAGTCGCCCGTTCCTGTTTCCGGCGCGCGGACTGCAGATGCGGGAACCTTGGCCCACGAGACCGGCTCGTCCGTTCCGGCGGAAGACGTCACTTCCGCATGGAGGCATTCCGCGTCTCCGTGAGAGTCGAGGATGGCGATTCGCGCGTCTGGATCGTTCAGCGACGCGACGACCGCGCATTTGCGCCCGATGCCGCCGAACCTGGCGTATTCGCCGGTGAAGCCGAACGGATGGAGGCGTCCGTCCCAGACTAGATTTCCTCCGCGCGGCAGACGGTAGAAAGGACTTATGCAGGGCTTGCGGCTTCCGTGAGGAGGGAAGCACGGGCTTTCGAAGGCGCCTTCGGCCGTGTGCGCGAACCATCGGGCGCATCCGGAGAGGCGGTAGACGCGGACGACTTCGCCGCATGCGTTCGTGGACACATCCGCGAGCTCGGCCGTCGGCGCATCGACGGCTGTCACGAGCCGGGAAACGTAGGGCTCCGCCGCAGGCGGCAGGAAGTTGCCGTCGTCCGGCCTGAGAACCGTGAATCCGAGCGGCGGCATGTCGATCCTGAACGTCCGCCCGTCCGGCAGCCTCACATCTCCGACGGATCTCTCTCCGTTCAGGTTCACAAGGGGAACGGCGAGCTTGGGCCCTTTCCTCAGACATGCGAACACGCCTGCCGGCGCGTCGGGCGCAAGGTAGTCGGCCTCGCCGCCGTTAAGCTCCGGCACTGCGCGGCGGATCGCCGCTATCCGCCGCAGAGCCTCGAACGAACCGGTTTCCATTCCGTCGGAGACGACAGGCAGAGACTCTCCCGTCCAGGCGGCGATCGCGCACAACGCGGCGGCCGCGGCCTCTCCGTAGACGTCTCTCGCCCTGAGCACGTCGTGTATCTCGACATAGCGCAGCGAGAGAGAGCCCGGCGGAAGCGCAAGCCTGCGTTCGTGAAGCCATCTTCTCATGAGCGGCACGAATTCCCTTGCCGGACGCACCTTCAGCTCCGGCAGCAGGCTTTCGCCGAACGCGAAGTCCCACGTCGCGTCGGAAACCGCGTTGAACACTCCGGCCGGAGCTTCGGCGAGCGTTGCCCCTTCTGAGTTCACCCGCTTCACCGCGGTCCGCAGAGCGTGCTGCATCCTGAAGCCGCCCTGCAGCCTGGCGAAGCTCGCCCGCGCGTATGGTATGCGCGGATTCCAGTTCGGATAGCGCGCGCCGAACGCGGCGTCGATGCGGAAGCCGTCGAGGCCGCCGAGCCGCATCCAGTAGTCGGCGACTCCGGCCATGTAGCGCGCCCATTCCGGCCAGTTGAAGTCGCACGCCCAGTAGCCGGGCACCGTCCCGTCCTCCTGCACGACGTACCATTCCGGATGCTCCGCGTAGCGCACGGTGTTGGTGTCCCCTCCGTGCGGGACGATGTCGTTCCAGACCCGCATCCCCTTCGCGTGCGCCGCGGCGACGAGCGCCTTGTAGTCGGCTTCGGAGCCGATGCCCTTCTGCAGTCTGAAGTAGTCTCGCGGATGGTACGGCGAGGCGTCTTCCACAGGCTGGAGCCACAAGGTGTCGCATCCGAGCGCCGCAATCGCGTCAAGGTACGCCTCGATTCCCCTGAAGCCCCGCCCGTCTCGTCTGTCGGCATCGCGCGTTCCGTTGGCGGATATCGAATACAGGAAAGCCCGCTTCATCCATTCTGGCCTGTCGGACGGCGCGATCTGGCGCACGGACGCGAACCACTCCGGGAGCCGCAGCAGCGCGTCGTCCACGCTTCCCCTGCAGAAGAGGACGTGGGAATCGCCGACGGTCTGGCGGTCCCCCTTCTTCATGAATCCCTGGCAGTAGTAGTGTCTCGTAACGTCGGCGCGGCCTTCGTGCGCCGCGGCAAGCGCCAGCCCGTGGTCGCCGTACGGAAGAAACTGGTTGTCGATCCACGTGACGCACGTGCCAAGTCCGTCCGCCGCAATGACCGGGTATCCGCTCTGGCGCGACTTCGCTTCGGTCCCGCTCCGGAAGGCGGACGCGGCGAACCTCACGGGCGGCCACTGTCCAGGCGCCGCGACCTCGCCGCCTTCGCCGAGCTTCAGCGCCCCTGCGCGCATCCAGAACCGGGCGAGACGGACCGGCTCTTCGCCCGTCCGCTCTATCTCGAAGCTTGCCCTTGCGCGGCGCTGCGAGCTTTTGAGAACAAGGCGAAGCGCGACCCGCCAGCCTTCCGTCTCCATCCTGCTCACGAGCGCGCCACCGCCGTCGGCTTCAACGGACAGAGACTTGACGCGGCCGGACGTCTTCTGCGGACCATTCCCGTCGATTGCGCCGTACACCACGCACCATGGCGTGTCGGGAGTCTTTCCGCCGGAAAGGACATGCGCGCCGTCCACGTCCCAGGACACGGGCCATCCGGTCCTTCCCGAAAGCGTCACTGACAAAGCCGCGTCGCCGAAGCGCCAGCCGCCGTCAGCCGTCTTTTCCAGGCGCGGCGCCTGCGCCGATGCCGTCGGCGACAGCCAGACCATGGCCACCGCGACGGCACCCCTTCCCAACGCCCTCATGCCGACACAGGACGCCAAGAGGCTCCTCTTTACCGGATGATGACAACAGTGGCAAGCGAACTGATCGCAATGCCGGAAGCCTTGACCGACAGGCGCACTTTTTTCGTGTTGTCGACGCCGTTCATCAGGACTGACCACTTGGCGACATTGGCCAAGCCGTCTGCATTAGCGAACGTGAACGGTATCCTGACATTGCCAGATGCGTTCGGCAGGTCTTCGACGTTCAGCCTCCCGTTCGCCGCGAACGCGAAGCCGTCGATCGTGCCACCGCCGGACGCCGACACCGTAATTGCGCTCAGCACGGGCTTGCCAGCGGCCTCGTTAGCGGAAATGTCGGCGCGCAGCGTCGCTCCCGAAGCGACCTTAACGGGCGTGTTCGGCATGACCGTCCAAGTGCGCCCGGAATCGCCCTGCAACGGCCAGCCGGTGTGCGGCTTAACCTTATTGCTGAAGTCTGAAGCCCAATACTTTCTGTCGTCAGAATCCTTCAAAGGTATCACAGTTGCGTTTGTAACCGTTGACCAATGGATTCCATCAGGCGAAGCTTCAAAAATTCCTGCCGTTATCTCACGATATGACGCAGAA
>JAEEZC010000250.1 GCA_016288465.1 Verrucomicrobiota bacterium
CCGTTCAGCCGCGCCACTTCCGTCCACGGGCCGCCCGGACCGAACGCGCGCTGGATTGTCGTCTCGCCGAACGCCGGGCTCCAGTTGAGGACGTTGGCGACTTCGGGGTAGTCGCCACGGACTACCGAAAGGCTCTGCTGGAGGTCACCGGCTTCCATTCCGTAGAACTCAAGTTCCGCTGTATTGCCGGCGAACGTGTTTTCCTCTCCAGTCCGCTTCTGGAAAATCCGGAAGTAGCTGAACGGAGCCGCCACGTCCGGCACCATCTCAATCCATCTTTGATTGGTGTACAAGTCAGCCGGAACTTTCCCGCTGAAGCTGTAGACATCGACCGCGTCGGAGAAGTCGCTTGCGTTCGCGCCCTGGATGACGCACCGGCTCAGACGGTCAACCGTGTGGCTTTCGTCGCGAGGGTAGAAGCGAATGCGAGTCAGCACGCAGGGACGCGTGAGGCCATACCCCGTATACGTGTCGTAGGCCGCACTCCTTGGATCGTAGTACGTCGACGTATCGCCGTCGAACGCCTTGTCAGCTTCGCGTCCAACAGCCCAGACCTGACCTCCGTCCGAATAAAAGACAATGTTGCCGGAGCCGTCTTTTGCAGCAAAGGTCTTGAGGTTGACCTCACCCGCTGCCGCCACGTCCGCAATAGCCACCGCGCCGATTACCGCCATCAGTAGTTTTTTCATTTTTGCCTCCTTATTTAGAAGTTGGGTGCCTTCAAAGGGTCTAAGCGTCACATTGGATTCTAGAGTCTGCACATCATTCGATACGTTTCTCTCCCTGCAGCAGAGCCGCCCATACGAGACGCGCAGAGTTCCTGGCCGACTGCGGCGTCTGGAACGAAGAATAGTAGCGCTCCGCCTTCTGCATCGCGGACGCCGCACCGTCCGCGCTGCGGTTCTCAAGAACGGCGATCACCTGGCTCAGGAACGCCGCCGACAGCGCCCTCGCCTCTTCGAGCTGCCGAACCGCCAAAGACGATGGCGAACAATTCCCGAGCTCCCCCTGCGCCCTCTCAAGCGTCCGCAGATCTGAGCGAGCCGTGTCGAGCAGGCGCTGACGGCCTTCCCTGGCGTCAAGTTTTCCAAGCTGCTCGGAAAGGAATCCCGGCGTCGCCGGACATGCCCGCTTCTCGTACCCCCAGAAGCGCGTGTCGAACATGGAATAGTCCCACCGGCCATTAGACAGACGGTCGAGGACGTCTACGGGAACATCGCCCCAGCGCTTCCTTACTATTTCGCCAAAGGCGACCTCAGGATCCTCGGCAGGGTTCCCGAGCCGCCGCGCCGCGAACTCCATCAGCGGATACTGCAGCGTCTTCGGGTACAGATGGACGGACCACGACGTGACGCAAAGCCCGGCGAGCTTCTGGGCGCGGACGTCATCCGCGCAGGCCGCGATGTTGTCGCGGTGCATCTTGAACTGCGGCAGGAAGGGGCTGTCCATCGCCGACTGCGACGCGGCGGACAGTATCACCTCGTATCCCAGCTTCGTCAGCAAAGGCGTCGCGGCGGCGTCGCCCTTTTCCGATCTTGCGCCGTGGTAGTAGTCCCAGTTCCACAGCGTGAAGATGCGCGGCAGCTTCTGCATGGTCTCGTCGGCGGCGTCGGCCTTGCCGCGGTCCTTCAAGTCACCCCCCCGCAAGACCATGTCGGCCCAGACACCGGGGCGGACGCCCCTTCTGACAAGTTCCTCCGCTATGGCGTTCAGATGGCTGACGTACAGGTCCATCTTGCCGAAGGCGCTGCAGCGCGGACACGTCCCGAACGCAAACGCCTCGTCGCCGCCGAGATGGAACCGGCGGACGCGGTCGCCGAACAAGTCCAGATATTCCCGCAGCAGCGCCTTCTGGAACGCGACGACCTCCGGCCTCGACACGCAGTAGCAGGCCTGGTTGGTCGGCGACTCCCTCCAGCCCGCGTACTTCTGCTGGCGCAGGACGTATTCGGCGTGCCCGAACGTCTGCATGAGGGGGATCGGCTCAAGTCCGAGACGGTTCGCCTCGGCGAGCACCTGCCTGAACTCGTCCTTCGTGAACGCCTCGGGATCGACGCATTCCGGACATGTTTCCCAGCGAACCTTGTTCTCGACTTCCCATAGGACGGCGTTGTATCCCATCCCCGCCGCCTCGCGAAGACAGCCCACGACGGCATCCTTCTTCATCTGTATCGTGTTGAAGTCCAGATGAAGAACGACTAGAGTCGATGCAAGGGAGAGAATCATGCGCGGCCCTCCTTCAGCTTTGATGCGGCCGGCTCGTCCAGGAAGAGCGCGCAGTCGGGATGACTGCGGAGGATCGACGCGGGGCACATGTTCGAGAGAGGTCCGTCCACCGCCGCCGCGACCGCATCGGCCTTGCGGGAGTCAGGCACGATGACGACGATCGATCTCGTCGACATGATCTGGGGAACGGTCATCGAGAACGCGTGGGTCGGCACGTGGTCGATGTCGGGATACCACCCTTCGCCGACCTGCTGTCTGCGGCACACCTCGTCAAGCGCGACGACCGCATACGCCGCCTTGGTCTCGAAGTCCGCAGGCGGGTCGTTGAAGGCGATGTGCCCGTTCTCGCCGATGCCGATGCAGGCGAGGTCGACCGGGCTCTCCCTTATCGCCTTCTCGAGCCTGGCGCATTCCGCGGCAGTGTCGGACGCATCGCCCTGCACGAACGTGAAGTCCTTGAACGAGACCGGGAGCCTTGCCAGAAGCCTGTCTTTAAGGAACCGCCTGAAGGACGCGGGATGGCTTTCCGGCAGACCGACATACTCGTCAAGGTGGAATCCGTGCACCTTTGTCCAGTCGATCTCGCCGTGCGCCACTAGCGCCTCTATGAAGTCGAACTGGCTCGCGGCGGATGCGAATATCACTCGCGCCTCGCCACGCTCCGCAATTGCCGCGCAGATCCGCCTGGCCGCCTCGGCAGCGGCGCGACGCCCCATCTGCTCGCTTGTCTTCTCGATTATAATGTCCATTTCAGGTCC
>JAEEZC010000251.1 GCA_016288465.1 Verrucomicrobiota bacterium
CCCAATGCAACAGCACGGCGCGAATCTCGTCGACATTCCGTGCGAACGTTGGAGCTACGGCAAGCGCCGCAGCCCCTGCAACAAAAGATCTTCGCGTGAGCTTCATTTCGGAGAATCCCTGACCTATGGCAGGCAGACGAGTCGGTAGCCGTATGGGCCGCGAGTGTCCTGGTCACCATCCGACCAGGCGGCATTGCATTTGCTCGATCCAACGGGTGTCCGAGAATGAGCCCAGATTCTCCAGTTTTCATCGGAAACGCAACCTCCTCTCGCAACGCGGCGGGTCGAGTTCGGATCGTTGCCCCATAGCCCGGCCTGTGTGTAGGTGCTGTAGCTTCCGCACGAATAGCCGTCGTAGTTGCCCTTTATGTCTTTCGCAGGGCCCGTCGGGGCGACGATCGGATCGGCATTCACGTCGAATGTCGCCGCGTCGCCCGTGTACGCTGAACCTTCGTTGTACAAGTCAAGACACATCTCCTTCACATTTCCGATCATGTCGTACAAGCCGAACGCATTCGGCTTGAGGAGCCCGACTTCGCACGGCTTGTACCAGGTTCCGATCCATGTTCCAGGAGCGAATTTGACGGCGTTGTTCTGCGTCCATGCGATATCGTCCGGCCAGTTGGAACTTCCGTCATAGCGGGTGGTGGCCGTTCCGGCGCGGCAGGCGAACTCCCATTCCGCATCCGTCGGGAGATCGAGAGTCGGCAGTTCGAGCGCATTGCGCAGCCTGTAGAGAAACGAGCCTGTGTCGGATATGGCATGGCTGTAGACGCCACCCCACGTCGAACCGGACCCGAAACCACGGAACTTGAAGTACGGCGTATGCGGCACGGGATTTCCAAGATTGTTGGTGTATCCGGCGAATTCCGTATCCTTGAAATACGAGGTGCAGTAGTAGTTCGCAAGATCGGAAGGTTTTTCGCCAATCGCGTTCTTCAACTGTCCGAGCGTAGTCTCGAAGACCGCCATGTAGAAGTCGTTCGTGAGCTTTACACGGTGGTAGACGCATGACTGGTCGTTTTCGGCATAGAAATATCCCATCGGAAAGACGGCATCCTTGGCAGGGATGCGACGCATCACGAGATAGTCTGTCTTGTACTTCTTGTTGGTTACGCCACCATCTGGCAATTGCAATGGATCGATGTAGTAGGTGCGAGCGCCCTTCTTGACAACAAGGTCGACCACCATGTAGTCCGGCGGCGAATTGGTCGCCCAAGCGACGACGGAGAAATCCGCAGACGACAGCCTATGACCCTGCCACGCCTTGTCGGACTGCCAGTAGAGCGTATGTGTGCCCGCCTCGACGACGCGATGCACGTCTCCGTAGGCATGGGTAAGGTTTGCACCTCCGATGGATACGCCGTTCGTCTTCACATCGAACGTGACGATCGCCGGTTCATCGAGCGTGTATGCCGCCTTTACCAGATGGGATGCGGAATCCTGCGACACGGATAAGAGCGTAACCTGCGGGGCATTCGGGTCGGCAAAAGCGACCATTGCCACTACCGCAGAGGAAAAGCTAAGAAGCAATTTGCTGTTCATTGTAAAATCTCCTTTGATTTGCGTCAGAACGTGCAGACAAGGCGATACCCGTATTTCGGATTGCCGGCCGGCCAGTCGGCGTTTGCGTCATAGCCAAATTTGACGCTGTACCTAAACGCCGAACGGGCAAAAGACAATCCGCTCTTGTAATTCACATACGCGCCGCGAACGACACGAGTATCTCCGTCTGACGAGACGGCCGGGCCGACAGGTGCCATAACTATCGAACCTGCCGTTGCGTACTGCGAATCACCCGCATATCTGTCCAGACACCATTCTCCTACATTCCCATACATGTCGTATAGACCATAGGCATTCGGCTTCAAGAGGCCGACATCGCGTGCCTTTTCATAATAGCTGTCATAGACCCAGCCAAGGGTCAATATGCTGTCGCCATGTGCGGCGTCATACTCGGAACCATCGTACCGCCCCGAAATAGTACCTGCGCGACAGGCGAATTCCCACTCGGCCTCGGTCGGAAGGTCAAGCGTGGGCAGATCGAGCGCAGCACGAAACAGTGCCAACGGAGCGGACTGATCCAGTACATGTCCATCTCCTGGCCAAAGTTTACCTGTCCCGCGGAAATAGGAGTATATCAGCGAAGACACCGGTCGTGTTGGAGTCTCGGAAAGCGTTGGGTCATCCACGCTTATCTTCAGTGAACTGAAAACACTGGCGTCAAAGACACTGGGGAAGTTGGTCGTGATATTCCTGAACTGTCCGGCAGTCAACTCAAAGACACCCATGTAGAAATCGTTCGTGAGAGACACATAGTGGAGAATCTCGTTCTCGCGCCTTGCGCTCTCCGACGCGGGAGAACCCATGCGAAAAGTCTTTCCGGCGGCGGGGATGCGGCGCATGACGAGGTAGTCGGTCTTGTACATGTCGTTCGTCACGCCGCCGACGCCCGGCAACTGCTCCGGTACGGTGTAAAACGTGCGCGCGCCCTTGTCCTCGCCGACAAGCTTGACG
>JAEEZC010000252.1 GCA_016288465.1 Verrucomicrobiota bacterium
CGGGTTTGTCGCCTACTCGAACCGGCTCTGCTGTGCGTGTACGGACCGTGCCCAGCGCATGAACGCGGCATTTCCTTACTGTGTACGCGGCGTTTCCCGCCTGTGTACGGAGAAGTTTTGACGTCACTTCAGTGGTGAAGTGACGTCAATATACCATTGAAGTGACGTCACTTCGGTGGTGTTTTGACGTCAAAACTCTACCGAACACGAATAGGAAACGCCGCGAACACGCGTAGGAAAGGTCCAAAACACGGCAAGGAATGCAGCGAGACACGCCTCTTACATTGCAGAAACACGCCTGCCAACGACGTTTTCCTTGCATTAGTCCATCCATGCGCTAGTCGTCAACAAAAGCAGGTCTTTGGTGCTTGTTGTGGAGATATCCACCACATTGACCTTTAAGTTGGAGTCTGCCTGAGTCTTTTTGTTCGTTGCGGCTAAACTCCAAGGTCAACTGCCGAATTTTGGCTTAATGTCCTCGTGCGGACTACAATTTAAGGAGATGCTTGCGCAGGGCGATGGCTACGGCCTCTGCGCGGTTGGCGGCACCGATTTTCTTCAGGATGGCGGCTACGTGCTCGTCCACGCGGTCCTGACGTATGCCGAGTTGCTTTGCGATGTCGCGATTGGTTAGTCCGCGGGTCATGGATTGCAGCACTTCGACTTGGCGCTCCGTGAGATCGGGAACTGGCGGATCCTCGGCCATCAGTCGCTTGATTTCGGGCGATATGACGGTCTTGCCGGCGACGACAGCCCGCACTGTTGATACGATCAGCGCGTCGTCCGCCGTCTTCATGAGCGCACCGGCCGCGCCCGCTTCGAGCGAGTGTGCGATGCCGTCGGAAGCGCCGAACGTCGTGAGGATGATCACCTTTGCCGCGGGCAGCATCTCGCGGATCTCCACAGTCGCAGCGGCGCCGTCCTTGACGGGCATCATCAAGTCCATGATAACGACGTCAGGCTTGAGCCTCAGCGCCTCTTTCACGGCCATGTCGCCGTTTTTCGCCTCGCCGACCACTTCGATGTCGCTTTCGGCTCCGAGCAGTGCGGTGAGTCCGATGCGGACAATGGTGTGGTCGTCGGCGATGAGAACCCTGATCTTGTCGTTCATAGCTTCTGCTCCTTGCCGGGCGCCGCGGTTGGTTAAGCCGGACAGGGCGCCTTCATTCTGATCGATATTGTGGCTTTTGCGCCTTTCCCTGGGGCACTGGCGATGACGAAGTCTCCTTCGAACGCATCCACGCGATCCTGTATCCCCTGAAGCCCGAAGTGACCGTCTTTCGCGCCCGGGCGACGTTCAGGAATGAATCCGCAGCCGTTGTCGGCGACGGAGAACAAGAGCCTGTTGTTCTCAATCGCGCCGGCGACCTTTATTTCCGTTGCGCCGCCGTGGCTTATTGCGTTGGTTACGAGTTCGCGGATGATGCGCAAGAGGGCGTGGGCGGTGTTGTCGGAGAGACGGTCGCGCGGTACGTTGAATCGTATGGACAAGTGCGCGTCGCCCACGTGCGGCGCAAGCGTCTGGCGGATGGCGTTGTTCATGTCCGACTCCTCCAGCGTGTGGTTCCTGAGGTCCCACAGGCAGTTGCGCAGTTCGTCTCGGCACGAATCGAGCGTCCTTGCCGCAAGGCTGAGATGCCGGCGCATCCCAGCCGGGTCTGCATCGGCAAGGCGGTTCGCCGCCCGGATGGCAAGCGATACGCCTGTGAGATTCTGCGAGAGCGAGTCGTGCAGCTCCACGGCGAGGCGCGTGCGCTCGTATACCTTCAGGTCGGATGCGACGTGCGCGACCTGCTCTTCGGCGAGTTCCTGTCCGCGCCTTTCCACATGGCGGTTCAGAATGCGGTTCCACGCGAATATCCAGGCAAGCATGCCGAACAGCGTGCCGATCACGGCCAGAAGCCGTCCGGGCGTCCACCACGGCGGACGCGACAGCACCCTCAGGTCGCCCGGAACGCGCGGGACGACGATCAGTCCCTTGAACTCAGGGAAGACCATGTTCGTGACGTCCGCGTCGAATTCGGGGATGCAGATTCCGCAGACCTCCAGCTTGCTGCCGGCAGCGAGCGCGTCACGGACGTCGCGCAGCAGGTGCGCGACATCGACAGAGATGTTCTTCTGGCTGGCCTCGAGCAGTATGCGCCCCGAAATGGCAATGTCTTCCGCCGAATTCACGACGCGTCCGCGGATTCTGACCGCTTTGCCGTAGAGCGACATATCGACGATGTCGTTGTCGCGGCAGGCGGCCAGCAGACGCTCGACGTCCACGTCTTCCGACGGTTCCAGCGCCGCGAACGGACTGCCGTCGCCGCGAACGGCCGCTTCAGTGAGCTGAATGCCCCACGGTCCATGTTTGACGAACCCGGAGACTGTGGCGTTTTCTCCGACGGAAGGCATTGCGTCAACACTGGAGGGGGAAACGGAAATGAATTTGCCCGCCGAATCGCGGATGTAGAAGCGTCGGCTGCTCACTCCAACGACGGTTCCGGCGACTTGTCGCCTGTGGACCGTGTTGACGTCCAGACGCGGCGCGGCGAAAGGATCGCCCGCCGGCTTTCTCACTTCAATTCCGTCCTTGCCGTAGAGAATTACATGGTAGCCGAGAAACTTTCGCCAGACGTGGAACTCCTTCACCATGCCGCGGATCCGGACTTCGGCGTCCACAAGTTTGCGCAGCTCCCCGTAAGGATAGTCGTGTTCGGTCGCGGCCGCCCTTACCGCGCCCGTGTCGGTGAGGACGACCAGCCAGTTCCATGCGGCGTTCGTCGCATCGCGAACGACGGAAACGACCGTGCCGTCAGTGTGGACTAACATGTCCGCGCACCTGCGGCTCGATATTTCCCGGGCGGTCGCGGGAACGGTCTGTGGAAACTCCGCGGAGGAAAGCACGGTCAGGTTGGTTCCGTATCTGACGAAAGAATCGGACACTTCCCGAAGGATGGCGCTTGTGGGGGCGCCTGTGAACCCCTGAATCCTCACCATGTCGCCGCTTGCGCAGTTCACCGCCCGATCCATGATGTCCCACACATAGTAGCCGTCGGGGGAGTCCTGCGATATGATGTAGATGCGGCGCGGCGCGGTGTCGGCTATCAGCATGATCTGCCCGGTCAGCTCGAACGACTTGTCCGCGCCACGGAGCGAAAGGCCGGCGAGTGCGGCGAATACTGCAGCACGAAAGGCCTTTGTCCGCCTCATGGCACTACGCCGCTTGAATTTCATGGCCGTGAGTATAGCATATTATTCGCCGCAGCGCAAAGCCCCCCCTAAAATTGGGGAGTATGGCAAACCTGATGGTTTCTGTTATAATAAAGGCGTCAAAACGAGGAGTGCAAACACCATGAAACGACTGACTATAACGATGTTCGCAGTACTGGCGCTCGCCCCTTTGGCGTCGTCTGCGGCCGAATACCAGTACATCATCAGCGGCGACCCGGCTGCTGCTGCGGCGGCCAACAGCTCCTCGGCGGCATCTTCCGGCATGTCGCTCACGACGGATGCGCTGACCGCCGTCTCCGCTTCGCGGTCGCTTGAGGCGCGCTTTCGAACATGGTGCGTCAGCATCGGCAAAGCGCTCCGTTCGGATGATTGGACGAGAGGCCTGCTTCTCATATTTCGCTGATTGCACGAGACATCCAACAAACTCCAGAAAGGAATACGACGATGAAGAACTCCGGTATAATCATGGCGGCCGCCTTCGTGGCGGTGTTCGCGACGCGGTTCGCGGGGGCGACGCCCGTCGTGAGCAATGTCCAAATGGACCAGCCGTCGGCCAAGCTGGTGCGCATAACCTACTCGCTGTCCGAGGCGGCGGTCGTGACGCTGGAAGTGCAGACGAACGCGAACACCGGCGCAGACATGAACGATCCCGGATGGACGAGCATCGGCGGTCCGGCGGTGTGCAATGCGCAGGGCGACGTGTGGAAGAGGGTTGCGGCCGGCGCGCACACCATTACGTGGAACGCGCGCCAGTGGTGGCCTGACCATGTGATTGCCGAAGGCGGCGCCCGCGCGAAGGTGACGGCATGGGCGCTCGACAATCCGCCGGACTACATGGTGGTGGATCTCACCGCGACAGCAGCGCCAAATACGCAGAAGTACTATCCGGCGGTTGACTTCCTCCCTGGCGGGCTTCTCTCCAACGACGACTACCGCACAACGTCGCTCGTCATGCGCAAAGTTCCCGCCGCAGGCGTCGAATGGACAATGGGCAGCGTCGCGGAGGCAGGACGTTCGGCGGCAAAGGAAACGCCGCACAAGGCGAAACTCGACGACAACTACTACCTTGGCGTATTTCCCATTACGCAGTCGCAGTGGGCTTTGGTGCAGAGCAGCCGTCCGTATCCTTCGTGCTTTCAGTACGAAGCCGATAAGAAGATGCGCCCCGTGGAGAATATCTGCTACAACGAAATCCGTCTCAGCAACGCTGAAACGTCTGGTTCGGCCACATATTACTGGCCGAATGCGCCGCATGGCAACTCGTTCCTCGGACGGCTCCGCACAAAGACCGGCATCGACTTCGACATGCCGAGCGAGGCGCAGTGGGAATACGCATGCCGCGCCGGCAATGGCGAAGGAAGATGGGGCGACGGCTCGGACTACCTTTCGAGTGCTACCGATGCCAATCTGTCCTCGCTCGCGTGCTACGGGCGCGCCAACATCCAGAACAGCGTAGCCGAGGGCGATACGACCTGGACAGCGGCAGACGGCGGCACTATGCCCGTAGGCACGCATTCGCCGAACGCCTGGGGGTTCTATGATATGAACGGCAACATCTACGAGCCGTGCAACGACTGGTTTGAGGAAGATCCATCGGCGCATTTTGGCGCCGTGAACGTCGATCCCTCGCATCCGGGGAACAACCTCTCCGGCGTCGCAGGCACGTACCGCGTCTGGCGCGGCGGCTCGTACCGCCACGCTGCGTCGGCCTGTCGTTCCGCGAGCCGGACGGAAGGCATCGCGAATGGCCGCTACAACATCGCGGGCGTCCGCGTTGCCTGCCCTGTCGAAATAGAATAGCAGCATCGCGACATGGACTTGACGCGCAGAGGGTTTCTGGTCGGCTCGGGCGGGCTTGCGGCTGCGGGGGCGCTGGGTGCGGCACGCAGCGACAAGCCCGCCGTCGCCGCGCTCGACCCGAATCTGATGGCGTTCTTCTCTGACGTCCACCAGCACGACGGGAAAGCGCACTGGCCCGACTGGCCGTACACCCAGGCGAACGCCGTTTTCCCGGAGTTGGTCGCCGAGGTTATGCGTCTTCGTCCACTGCCGGCCAACGCCGTCGTGTTCGGCGATTTCTCCACGTCGTTCGGCTGGGAGGAGGATTTCCGTCTCGCCGCCGCCGCGCTCAAGCCGTTGACCGATGCCGGCGTGGCTCTCACGCTGACAATGGGCAACCACGACAACCGTGCGGCGTTCATGCGGGTGTTCCCGGACTATTCGGCGCGGTGTCTGGTGCCAGGCCGCATAGTCTCGAAGGTCTCCACGCCGAACGCCGACCTGATAATGCTCGACACTCTCAAGTCGCGCGACGGCAAGGACTGGGCGGAGCCGACCGACGAGGGAAGCCACGTCGAGGGGACAATTGACGCCGCACAGCGCAAATGGCTGCGCGAAACGCTTTCCTCCGCGACACGCCCCGTTTTCGTTGGTGCGCACCACCGCGCACAGGAAGTCGGCATCGTCCCCGAACTCGTCGCCGCGCCGACGGTCTACGGATACATATTCGGACACGAGCATATATGGGCGGACGGGTTTCTGCATGACGGATACGCAAATTCGCGTACGGTCCAGACGGCGACGCTCCCAAGCGGCGGCTTCTGGGGCGACATCGGGTATGCGCTCTTCAGGACATTCCCCGATCGTGCGGAACTGACCGTGCGGCAGACGGATTTCTGGTTCAACCGCCGCTGGATGGAGAAGCCTCGCCCGAAGAACTGGCGCGAACGCGCAAGAATGCACGACGGGAACAAGGTCGTGTTCTGGTATGACAAGCCGTCGAATTTCTACAGAGGGTGATGCTCTCGTGATGGTGAAGTATGTTTTGCCTCTTCTCGTCGCGGCGACGCTCCAGTGCAATGCGGATTGTCGCGATTCCCTGCCGCGGCAGATCCGCAACGAGCGCGCGGATTTCGTTTACGGAGGAAGGACCTGGCGACTCTCGCCGGGATGCCGTGTTGCCGGGAATCTGCTCACGGTTGAAATTCCCGGCGGACGTTGGGGTGATACGCAATGGGCTAAGACCGAAATCGACCTTGCGCCTTATGCGGGACGCGGATTCCAATGCAGCATCCGCGTGCGAGGAGAAGACATCGCGAAGCCGACGGAGCCGTGGCTCGGCTTTAAGTTCATGCTCAAGTGGAGCGACCGCTTCTCGGGGGCCATGCATTATCCCGGAGCCGGCGCACCACCGAACTCGTTTCCATGGCGAACGGTGTCGTTCCGCCAGACGGAAGATTTTCGCGGCGCAGATGGACCTGGTGTGCTCCATTTGGGGCTTCAGGGCACGTCGGGCCGAGTCGTGTTCGATCTCGATTCCCTTGAAATCGGCGATTTGCAGCCAATATGGCCCGTGACGAACCAGACTCTGCGCTGCGTCTATACGCACGATGTCGCCTCTCGCCCCGTGGCCCGCGGGGTCATGTCGCCAAGCGGGCGCGACATGACCGAAGACGACTTCCGCACCATTTCGTCATGGGGCGCGACGCTCTTGCGCTTTCAGATGGTTCGAGACTGGCATGGCGTGGGGACGAACCAAGACCTTGACGACTTCGACCGCTGGCTGGACGGACGACTGGAGCATTTCGGCAATGTCGTGCTGCCGTTGGCGCGGAAATACGGCATCTCCGTCGTTCTCGACATGCATGTGACGCCCGGTGGGCGCGATGCTTCGCACGAGACGAACATGTTTCACGACAAACGTTTCGCCCGGCATTTTGTGGAGGCCTGGCGCCGCATAGCCCGTCGCTTTGCCGGTGAAAGGGGCTTGTGGGCGTACGATCTGGCGAACGAGCCGCAGCAGCAATGCGCTTCCGCGCCAGGCATGGACGGCTGGAATCTCCAGAGAATGGCAGCAGAGGCGATTCGAGACATCGACCATTCCACGCCGATTCTCATCGAAAGCAATGTCAACGACTCGCCCCGTGCATTTCGGAACCTCTCGCCTGTCGCCCTGACAAATATGATTTACGAAGTCCACGTTTATGGGCCGGACGACTTCACTCACCAGGGGATTCCCGGCTTTTCCGTGCGCCCGACTCGCTGGCCGGACGAGTCGCTTGGATGGAACCGCGACTATTTGCGCGCGCTTCTCGCGCCCGTCCGCGAGTTCCAGCTGAAGCACAATGCCCGGATATACGTGGGCGAGTTTTCGGCGGTCGCCTGGGCGACGGGGGCCGAAAACTACCTGCACGACTGCATTTCGCTCTTCAAGGAATATGGTTGGGACTGGACATATCACGCCTTTCGCGAATGGCAAGGCTGGAGCGTGGAGCATGAAGGCCCGGACGCGGATCATCTTGCTCCATCCGCCGACAATCCGCGCAAGCGCGCACTGCTTGAGGGCCTGCGACAGCTCTGACGTACGGAAACTCGGATTGACAGCTCCCCTCGAAGTCCGCCTATGAAGTGGCGGCAATTCTCCACCGAACACGGGTAGGAAAGGTCCAAAACACGGCTGCCCGCGAATCTTTTCTCGTGTTAGACCCTCGCTACGCTCGTCTCGCATTTCTGTGTTTCATCTTCCCTATCATTGTCGTTCCAAAGCGTTTGCGGAAGATATGCGCAAGAGCGTCTGGATTCCGGCAGCCGCATTCGGTTGCAAAGGCGCTCAAGGGCACGCACGACTGGACGCGCATCGAGGGTGTTACGACCGCGATTCCGGAAAAGTCGGCGGCGATGAGCTTCATCCCGTACTGCACGCCCGGCAGCGTATGCAAGGCGTATTTCGATGACATTGAAGTGGTGCCGTACGAGAAGCCTGCCGTCGGGCACATGCTTTCGTCGTTCTACCGCAACACGGCGGAAAGGGGCGTTGCCGAGTTCAGGGTGGCGCTGGCCGTTCCGGAGAAATATGCGCTCGCCGACCTCCAGGCGGAATTCTCGAATGGCTTGGGGGACTGTCCCCGCATACTTAAGCATTCCGAAGTAAAGCACCACGGAAGACACGGAAGCCCGTATTCGCGGGACACTGAAAGCAGCAACGGGAAAGAGACCTTCTGGCATCCAGCTGGCAAGCGTCCATGTTCCGTGTGGTCGAATTATGGGGGCTGGGAATTCCGAAGAAGTCTTTTCCCCAGCCGTTTTCCGTGCCGCCGAAGGCGTTTCCGATTATTCTATGGTAAATATCTCCGCAACATACCGCGATACGCGCAAAGAAGCGGCATGTGTCCCCATCGGGCACGATGATGCATCGCGGCTCCTCGCCAAGGACTTCACGTCGGAAGCGAGGCTGATTCTTGCGTCGATTTGCACTCGCAGCGTTTTTACGTTCAAGCTCCGATACAACGTCCACGCTCTTCAACTCCATATAAATCAGAAAGCAAGGCTCTTTGGCCAATAACG
>JAEEZC010000026.1 GCA_016288465.1 Verrucomicrobiota bacterium
ACGCTGCGAAACCTGCCCAGCTTCTCGTCCAGCTTCACCGGCTGCGTCGCCGGCGGCTCCGAGCTGTCGTTCTCGGTCGGCGCGTCTGGCGTTGCCGATGCCGTCGCGGTCGGCGCTCCGCTTGCGCTCGACGACGGGGCGGCCGTGACGGTCAACGTCAGCGGAAAGCCCCCGATAGGACGGTACACGCTTCTCACCGCGCCTTCGATAACCGGCTCGGCCACGCTTAATGCAGTCGGGCTTCCCGCAGGGCGCAGGGCGAAGCTTCAGGTCGGCGCGACCGAGATGTGGCTTGAAGTCAGCGCGACAGATACGATGATTCTCCTCAAGTAGATCGGAAAGCAAGGCGGTAAAAGAAATGAGCGCAATCAGACGGTGCCTTCTTGTGCTTGCGGCGACGGGCCTTACAGCCGGGTTCGCCTACGGTGCCGCGCCTACTGGCCCGAGCGCGTTCCTCGACAGGCTCGCGTCCAAGGCGGAAGGCCCGTTCCTGATCGCCCATCGCGGCTGCACCTCGCTTGCGCCCGAGAACACCATTGCCTCGTTCGTCTGCGCCGCCCGGCTCGGACTCGACGCCATCGAGACGGACGTGAGGCTCACCAAGGACAATGCGCTCGTCTGCGTGCACGACGACACGCTCGCCCGCATGTTCGGCGTCGGCCGCGCCGTCTCCGACATGACGCTTGAGGAGCTTCGCGCCCTGGTGCCGACAAAGGGCAAGGGGCTTAAGTCGTGGGCAAGGGAGGCCCTGCGCATCCCGACGTTCGCCGAGTACCTCGACGTCTGCGAACGGTACGACAAGGTGCCGTTCATAGAGACGAAGGGCGATGTCGCAGTCGTGAAGCCGGTGCTGGACGAAGTCCGCCGCCGCGGACTCACGAAAGTCGCCGTCCTTTCGTCCATCCCTTTCGAGCACATCAGGGAGGCGCGGCGCCTCGACAAGGAGATATTCGTCCATCACATCTTCAGCAGGCCTGAGCTGCTGGACGAACTCGCCTCGATGGGAAACGCCGGCTGCTCGTACGATTTCAAGGATCTCGGCGCGGTCCCGCCGGACTTGATTCCCCGCGTCCACGCAAAGGGCGTGAAGCTGTGCCTGCGGGCCGGCGACACCCCTGAAGCCGTGGCGAAGATGCGGCAGCTCGGAATAGACTACATTCCGACGAACACAACAATACCTCTAAAGTAAAGGAGCTACAGCATGGATTTCAACAGACGCGGCTTTCTAAAGGGCTTCTCGCTGGCGGCGCTCGCCGGCGCGTCCTCGCCGAGGCTGATGGCGGAGGGCACGACCTTCGCCCTGCCCGAGATGGCGAACGGGCGCCAGAAGCCCGGCAGCCTTCAGGAGGTCGGGCACGACGTCGACCTTTGCGTTGTCGGCGGCGGCATAGGCGGCATGCTCACTGCGATATCGGCAGCGCGGCGCGGAGCGAAGGTCGCCCTGATGCACGACCGTCCCGTTCTCGGAGGCAACGCGTCCAGCGAGATCCGCATGTGGATATGCGGCGCCGGGACGAGAGTGCGGAATCTCCAGGAGACCGGCATCATGGAGGAGATCGCGCTCGACAACATGCACCGCAACCCGACCCGCAACTGGTCGGTCTGGGACGCACTCCTCTACGAGAAGGTGCGCTTCGAGCCGAACATCGATCTCATTCTCAACTGCGCGTGCTGCGAAGCGAAGATGGACGGCGCGAGAATCTCGTCGGTGACGGGCTTCCAGCTCACCACCTACCAGCGCCACACGGTGCGCGCCAAGATATTCGCCGACTGCTCCGGCGATTCGATTCTCGCCCCGCTCACCGGCGCGTCGTACCGCGTCGGACGCGAGGCCAAGAGCGAGTTCGGCGAGGAGTTCGGCATTGAGAGGGCCGACCGCAAGACCATGGGCTCAAGTCTCCTTCTCCAGGCCCGCGAAACCGACCACAAGGTCGAGTTCACGCCGCCGGAATGGGCTTACAGCTTCCCGGACGACGAGGCGCTGAACCACAAGCCGCACAACTGCCTGCTCAAGCCCCACACCAATTTCTACTGGATCGAGATCGGCGGCGAGGCGAACACGATCGCTGACGCCGAGAGCCTTCGCGACGAGCTTCTGAAAATCTCGTTCGGAGTCTGGGACCACATGAAGAACCACGGCGAGCACGGCGCGGACAACTGGGAGCTCGAATGGGTCGGCTTTCTGCCGGGCAAGCGCGAGAGCCGCCGCTACGTCGGCGACTACACGCTTACGCAGCAGGACGTCGAATCCGGCGGAAAGCGCTTCGAGGACATCGTCGCATATGGCGGCTGGCAGATAGACAACCATCTGCCCGGAGGATTCTGGATGAAGTCCAAGGGCGGCGCCCACCTCCAGAAGAAGCGCCTTGTCGAGCCTTACGCGATACCGTACCGCGCCCTCTACTCGCGCGACGTCGAGAACCTCATGTTCGCCGGCCGCAACATTTCGGCGACGCACGCAGCGTTCGCGTCAGCCAGAGTGATGGGCACGATCGGCATCATGGGCCAGGCCGTCGGCACCGCCGCCGCGCTCGCAGCCGAGAAGGGCGTTTCGCCGCGCGGCGTCTACGAGGACAAGTCGCTTCTCAGGGAGCTTCAGAGGCGTCTCATGGACGACGACTGCTTCCTGCCGCACCTGCGGCGCGAGGTGTCGCCGCTTGCGAAGGCGGCGACGCTTTCGGCGGACTACGGCGACGCGAGCGACCTTCTGAACGGCGTCGACCGCCGCATCTGGGGCAAGGACAACGGATACTTCGGCAAGACGAACCAGGCGGTCACGTACACCTTTGACAAGCCGACTTTCGTGGAGGGCTTCCGCCTTGTCGTCGACAGCGACCTCGACCGCGAGAACATCGACGGCCACCCGGACCTTTTGACAATCCCGATGCCGCTGTTCCGCGGCCTCGGATACAACAACACGTCCTTCACCTTCCCGCGCACCGTGCTGAAGCACTTCCGCGTCGAGGTTAAGGGCGCTGACGGCGCATGGACGGTCGCGTTCGAAACGGCCGAGAACCACCAGCGCCTTGTCCGCGGCAAGATCGGACGGGAGTGCCTTGGCATTCGCCTTGTCCCGCTTTCGACCTGGGGAAGCGAGCTCAAGGCCGAGACCTATGGCAGCGCCACGGCCCACATCTTCGCCTTCGAGCCGGTGTAGGCCGCCGCGCCCGAAGCGAGCCCTTTGCCCGCGAAGTGTGCGCGGCGGTTTCGGCGTGCATGAACGGACCTTGCTCAGCGCGTGTACGCGGCATTCCCTAACCGTGTACGCGGCGTTTCCTACCTGTGTACGGCTGTAATTTGCCTCCATTTCTCGGGGTTTTGCCGCCATTTCACCCCTGATTTGCCTCCATTTCTATGTTATAATGGCGGCAAAACCCCCGCGTACACGGGCAGTAAACGCTCAGAACACAACGGTAAAGAGAGAAAACGCATACATACCTGGCGTGCGGAGTGTCCCTTTTGAGCTTCGGCAGACGGCACGGCAAATACGACGCCGAAAACTTTTTGGAATGAAACGGCATGTCGGAGATGCATTTCGGCGTTAATTAGGTTATAATACGTGCAGATGGAAAATTATGCCAGACGGCTTTCGCGTAACTCGTTGTGTCTTCTCCTGAAGGCGCTTTGCTGCGATGTGGCGAATTTCCTGGCGCTGAAGCTGGTGGTTGACGCGTTGGGCGTTTCCGGATATGGGACGTATGCCGCCGTGTCGGGGCTTGTTTTTGTCTTCTCCAGGTTGAACGCTGTGATGGAGAATTCTGTTTGCCGCTTTCTTGGGAAGGAGCTCGGGCATCGGGACGGGGACGGCTATGCGGTTGTCTTCACGTCCGCGCTGGGACTTGTGGTGGTGTTGGCGATTGCCGTCGTTCTCCTGGGCGAGACGGTCGGCTCTTATTATTTCCGGCATTTTCTCGTTGTGCCGACGGAGCTGTCTGGCGCGGCGCGGGTTGCGTTCCATGCAGGCATCGTCATGGTCGCCGCCCTGTCGATGAGGACTGTTTTTTCCGCCGCGATGTCCTCTTGCGAACGGATGTCCGTCCTGGCGGTGTTCGGATTGGCGGAAGGACTGCTGTCGCTTGCCTCGGCAGCGTTGGCTTTTGCATTTCGCGGGCGTGGAATTGAGATCTACGCACTTTCGCTTTCTGCTTCCTCCGTCCTTCTTCTCATTGGCTTCGCGGTCTATTGCTTCCTCAGGGTGGACGGTGTGAGCATCGTACATGGTTTCAATGGGGCGGCTGTACGGGAGATAGGGGTCTTCTTCCTGTGGAGTACGCTTAATGGCGTCGGCAATGTGTTTCGTTACGATGGTTCCGCCTTGCTGCTCAACCGCTTCGCGGGCGTCGTCTGCAATGCCGCGTGGTCCGTCGCTTTCCAGGTCCGCGACATCCTCTATGTGATTGTCGCCGTCTTCCATGGCGCGGTCTCGCCGGTCCTGCTTCGTGATTACCATGAGCGTCCCCGTGATTTCGCCAGACTGCTGATGGGTTCGGTATGCGTCAGCGGCGTCCTGTCCGTCATTCCCGCCGCATGCGTCGCCGGATTCGCACCTCGATTCCTCGAATGGTGGCTGGGGACCTCCGTTCCTCCGATGGCGGTGGCCTTCACGCGATGCGCCATGGTTGTGATGGTCGTGGACGCGCTTTCGTATCCGTTCTCAGCGACGATCATGGCCGGCGGACGCGTGGTGCTGTATCAGTGCGTTTTGTCTGCGCTGGCAGTGGCGAGCTTCCTTGCCGCCTGGGTTCTTCTCCGGTCCGGTTTGCCGGAGTGGTCGGTGCTGGCCGCAGTCGCTACGGGCAATGTTATTGCGCTTGCCTACCGCGTCCTGCACGTGCGTGTTTTCATGAAAGATGATATAACATGGCCTAAATCAAGATGAGGGTCTCATAAATGGCAAGCTGCCGTTCAAGGTCGGGGCGTACCCCTGCCGCTGATCACGCAATCGTCGAAGACGCGAAGAGGTTTAGCGGTCGCGCGTCAGCGCGAGTAAAATGATGTCAGCTACAAGGGCCGTTGACGGGGAAATGTCCGCTCGTACAGGGAAGGTCGCTACCCCGTACAGGGGAAATCGCCAATCTCTCCAGGGGAAATCGCCAAGGGGAAGTGAGCCCCTACTCAGCCGTTGCCGCGCTCGGGCATGCGTCCCGCGTGACCGTTGCGCTTACGCGCTACCACGAAAGCCGACGATGCGCCGTATCGTCTTGCGACGATATTCGCCATGAGCGCCGCGCTCCGGCTTGAGGCTTCGCCTCGCCAGTCGCGCCGCCCATGCCGACCCCTTCGGGCGTCGTCGCATCGTCGGACACGAAACCGGCTTTCGCCGGACACGAACCGACACGAACCGTTCCAGCGTCTTGTGCCCCGCCATTCCGTCCCCAACGTCCCATATGTCCCCAATGTCCCCTTGTACTGGCACGCGCGACCATGAGCCGTTCCAGTCGGCAGTCAGGGGGATTCCGCAACAAGCCGCTTTCGTGTATTTTCGTGTCGGGGGAAGCCCCGTTTTTTGTCCCGAAGCATCTGCGACAAGCCGAAGGCTGAAACGACGCGGCGAGGCACAGCGAAGGTCGTTTGGCTTGTCTAGTTCTCTGTAGGCGACAGTTCTGCCTTTGACCTTCAAGCCGTGGGTCGACGCGGCGGTTCACGCGGCAAAGCCGTGTCGCAGACGCGAAGGGGGTTCG
>JAEEZC010000027.1 GCA_016288465.1 Verrucomicrobiota bacterium
CGCCTCGTTGAACTTGTAGACGACGAACATATGATCCTTGCGCCTGGCGAGCCAGCGCCCGGCAGCGTTGGTGCGATTGCCGTCAAACGCGTGCTCGGCCTTGAGGTTGGCGTCCCAGTACGACGAAGTCGAGTCTACACCGCCGGAAACAGGCGTCGTGAGGTCGCCCTCGTTGTCGAGCATGTCGATTTGGACGAATCCGGAGACGCAGTCGCCGCCGCCAGTTCCGCACACGACCGCGCCGCCGATCGCCTCTTCAACCCAATCCTCGGGCAGCGAGACGCGCACGACCTGCGCAACGTTCCAGTTGGAAGGCGTGAACGTGAGCGAAGACGCCGAAAGTTCGAGCTTCTCGTTCGTCGCCCAGGCCCTGAGCGTCATGTTCGTCGCGGGAGCGGACGCCAGACGGAACAAGACGTCGCAAGACCCTCCCTCGGGTACATAGCGGGAGTCTGTTTCCGCGACGACCTGCGGCATTTCTCCCTGCGGAAGCCTAACGCGGTAGATGTTGCCGGAAAGCTCCGTCGACGACGGCAGATTCGGCCAGCCGTAGCCCGTGTCGTAGCGATCTTTGTTCGACCCCATGCCAAAGTAGAAGCATCCATCGAAATAGCAAACTGCCGTGGCGGCGCGCGTCGAGACAAACGAGAAGAGCTTTGCAAACGAAACACCGTCCGTCGATTTCCAGACGCTGTTCGTCACAGCCGTCGCCGTGGCACCGGCCTGACCCGCGACTATGTACGCAGCGTCGCCAGACACGCAGATGTCGAACGGCTTGACGTCGGACCCGCCAAGGTCGATCCTCGTGGCCTTCACGTGGTGGTTAACGTTCGCCGAGGTGAAGGCCGCCCAAGGAGCGAATGGATAGCTTGTGGCGAGGACATAGAGCACGCGTCCGTTGAATTTCGTCGGATGCCAGACGCTCATGGATATGCCGGGGTCTTGCACGGATCGGAATGAGAGCGAAGCGTCTGCAAGCGTCATCCCGGGCGCAATGTCGCTCCAGGGGGTGTTGCTGTACACAAATCTCTTGGCATCCTCATCCCAGCGCCACGCCTCCCAATCGTGTCTTTGTATGTCGTTAGCCCAGGAGTTCATGTTGGCAATGCAGAAAATGTCGTCGTCAAAAGGAAGGAATGCGTTGAAACGGCGGTGCATGGAGGCCCCATTTCCCAGGCTGATCGAACTGCCGCCGTTCAGCTCGGGCGTCACGTCGACCATGGGCGTCTCGCACCAATCCGTCGAACTGCTGATGGCGTATCCGCAGATGAAGGTGTAGCCATGCCATTCGGCAATGTCCCAGCTGTGGATCGGACTAGTGGACGTGTTGAAGGCCTGCCACACGCCGTCCCAACCGCGGCGGAACGAGGTCCCGCAATTGGGGCCTTTCTCGTGGGGATCCACGGCGACCGTGTAAAGCCGCCCGTCGGAAAGCTCCTTGAACTCGTACAGATCCTCGCTTCCTGCGACAAACTCGTTGGAAATAGCGCCTGAATATGGGTTGACAGCGAAAATCGGGCACGGGCCCATGTTGGGATCCCAGGCGCCGCCAGAGACGTAGATATTGCCCTTGTGCGGCGCCAGGTCGAGCGTCCGGCGCGACTGGGCGGACGCAGGCCACTGCGTATAGGTCGGGTTTCCAAGGAACTCCATTGACGAAGTCAGATCGGGTACGTCCGCTGCCGAGATGACAAGACAGGACATCGACGCCACTATGGAAATAGCCTTGTTCACGATTAGATCCTTTTGGAAACAGACGGGATTTTCGTATGGTCAGCGGACGATTACGCACAGGCCCAAGTCTTCGTTTTCGTAGCAGCCTATGTCGAGGCGGCCCGATTTCAGACGGGGCTTCCCCGCTAGGTCGGTTTCAGAACGGCCGCCGTCGCCGAGATAGTCGGCCCAGCTCGTCCCGGCGTTCACAAGGACGCCTTTCGCCTTGGGCGCGTATTTTCCGCTCGAGTAGTTCTTGAAGGCCGAGTAGTCTACGCCGATGGCCGGTGGCGTTTCGACCGTTACCAAGTTGACCGTTTTGGTAATCCAGGTGCCCCACGCGGAGTTCACGAAGTAGTTCTGCCAGTTGTTTCGCCACGTGTCGCCGCCGGCGTAGACATCGCCGTAGCTTTTCACGTATTCCGCATCGGGGGCATTCCCGCAGGCTACGCAGTTGATCACCTTGGAGTTGCTCTTCTGGACAATGCCGGCGAAACTGTCAGCGGTGTTTCCGTAGGCGTCTGCAAGGTCGTTTTTGACCACCGTGCAGTTGACAAGTGCCGTTCCGCTGTCGGTCAGATAGACGACGCCGCCGCGGCGGTGATCGGCGCCCCACTCGAAGCACGGAGCCGCCGCATTGCCCGTGAAGAGCGAGTTTTCGCAGATTGCGCCGTTCGACAGGTAAAGCGCCGAACCGTAGCCAATGTCGGAGCTCCATCGCATTTGAACCTTGTTCCCCGTAAACACCGTGCGGCTGATGCGTCCGCCCGAGGCGTAGACGCCGCCACCGTAGTTTGTGACAGTGTTGAAGCTTCCGCAATCTGTTATGAGGCATCCCTCGATGAGACCGGCCTCCATGTAGACGCCCGCACCGGACTGCTCGGCTGCCGTGAACACGCCGTTCGAGACGACGAGGTTCTTCAGCGCCGCGCGGGGGGACACGAGCGAGAATACGCGGTAGCCGCCGTTGCCGTCGACTACGGCCTGCTTCGCGCCTTCGCCAACGACCGTGACCGCACCAGCAAGGACATATCCCGACCCTACGTGCGTTCCCGCGGCCACATGGACAGTGACCCCATCGACGACAGCCATGTTCAGCGTTTCCGGCACAGTGTTGGTGAGGCAGCCGTACGCGTCGGCCAATGTCGTCGCCGCCTTGGCAGGGGTGTCATAGGGGAAGACGGGATTCGCGTTCGCGGCGTTCACGTAGATGTCCGCAGGCGCAACGGCGATCATGCTCCTCAGTTCCACCGTCTCCGACCATGTCGCGCCGCCGTCCAGCGACAAGGAGACGGACGCGCGGTAGAGCCCGGCCGCGTAGGCATGCTGGACAACAGTGTCTACCGTCGTCACCTGAGGCGTGCCGTCGCCGAAGTCCCAATTGAACGTGTAGCTCCCGCCTCCGCCGGTCGCCACTGCGGTGAAGGTCGACGCAGTCCCGAGGAGGACGCCATAGGAATCTGCGTCGGCCGAAAACGACAGAGTCCTTTCGTCCACCTCGTAGCAGCCGATTTCAACGGCCGATCCCTGCGGACGTGGCACGCCAGCAAGGTCGGTCGCGGAACTGGCGTAGGAGTCGTACTTCGCATCCGAACCGGCGCCGAAGAGCGGACCGCTCGGCGCGGGTGCGTAGTCGCCTTTCGCGTAGTCGGCGAAGGACGCCTCGTTGACAGCAACGGATGGAGTCGGGGGCGTGGTGCCATCCTTGCAATGCACCGTCTCCCAGGCCGAATTGAAAATGTATCTCTCCGGGTTGTTACGCCATTCATCGCCTCCGGCGTAGACGTCCCAGTTGCCGGTTGCATACGCGGCATCGGGAATGTTCCCATAGGCAACGCAGTTGACTACCGTCGCATTGACCAGGCTGACGATGCCGGAATACTTCTCCGCAATGTTCCCGTATCCAGCCGGGTCGGCAAGCCTGTTCTCGACCACCGAGCAGTTGACCAGGGCCGTTCCGTCGCCGGTCATGTGGACGACTCCGCCGCGACGGCGGTCGGCGTCAAAATCAGGGCAGGGAACCGCAACATTGCCGGTGAAAAGCGAGTTCTCGCAGACAGCGCCGTTCGAAAGGTAGAGCGCCGATCCATAACCCACGTCGTTGCTCCACCTCATAAGCACCTTGTTGCCCGTGAACACCGTGCAGCTGATGCGCCCGCCGCTCGCGTAGACGCCGCCGCCCCTCGTCTTGCTGTGCGAGAAGTCGCCGCACGACACAATCGCGCAGCCCTCGACCAGGCCCGCTTCCATGTAGACGCCCGCGCCGGAATCTTCAGCCGCCGTGAACACGGCGTTGGAAACGGCGAGGTTCTTGAGCGCCGCGTCCGACGACATCAGCGAGAAGACGCGATATCCGCCGTCGCCGTCGAATATCGTCCGGTCCGCGCCCGCGCCGCAAATCGTGATCGCGTTCGAAAGGACGTGGCCGGAGC
>JAEEZC010000253.1 GCA_016288465.1 Verrucomicrobiota bacterium
CTGAGCATAACGCGCATCGACGTCGCGTCCGACAACGTGACGGTCGGCGTCACGCTTGAGCGCACCGGCGCCGTTGCACAGAAGATCAACGGCACGCTTAAGTTCTACGGCGCGTCGGCGCTTGACGCGTTCAGCAACGGAGCGGCCATGCCGATTTCGTCAAAGGACCTCGTCGTCGACGACTTCTCAGGCGGGGACACCGCCGCCGCCACGTTCCAGAAAGGCGACGCCGCATTCATCGAGGCGAAGATAGAGGAGAGGTGAGAATGGAGGAGCTCTTCTTCGACGCCAAGTGCCAAGTGCGAGGCATCAATATAAAATGAACACAGGAAACCAGGAAATGAAACTGTCTGCCGCAGCGTTGCTCGTCGTGGTCCCGATTTCGGTCGTGGCGTCGCAAGTAAGGGTGATGACCTACAACATTCGCTTCTCGGAGGGCGACAGGGACTCGCCCGACAACAACTGGGAGGCGCGGCGCGAGGATCTGGCGCGGCTTGTCGAGAGTCAAAAGCCAGATGTCGTCGGCTTTCAGGAGGTGCTGCCCGACCAGCGCTCGTGGCTTGAGAAACGCCTCCCGCAATACGCATTTTCGGGATGCGGTCGCAACGTCGACCGTGTCAGCGGGGAGGCTTCGCCCGTTGCGTACCTGAAGGAGCGTTTCGTCGCCGTGACCAACGGCACGTTCTGGCTCTCCACGACACCCGACGAGCCGGGCAGCATGTCCTGGGGCGCGAAGCACCCGCGCATCTGCACATGGGCGGTTCTGGAGGACAAGGCGGACGGCGGCCGCTTCTCGTTTGCGAACACCCATACGGACCACAAGAGCGAGGAGGCTCGGGAGAAGGGCATGTTGCTCATCATAGAGCGCATGAGGAAATTCGGCGCGAACGTGCCCATTGTGCTTGTCGGCGACCACAACTGCCTGGAGAGCGAAGCGCCGGCTGTCGCCGTGAAGAAGACGCTGAAGGACGCGATGTGCATTTCCGAGATGCCGCCGGAAGGTCCGTGGCGCACATGCAACCACTGGAAGTGGAGGGAAGGCGAGGTGACGATTGCCGACGCCCTCAGGAAGCCCGTCAAAGAGCGCAGTGCCTACGGCGACGACATCGAGCGCATAGACTACATCTACGTCTCGCCTGGAACGCGGGTGCTTGGCTACCGCACAATCGCGGCCGCACGCCCTGGCAGGGAGCTCTACCCGTCCGACCATTTCCCCACTGTCGCGACGCTCGAGTTCCCGTCGGCAAAATGATATGACGAGCAGCGATGAAGAGCCTGGAAAAGAGGTACGCACAGGCAAGAGCCCGCCAGGTGGCGGCGATGCTGTTCGTGTACGCCACATTCTATGTTTGCCGTCTCGCGTTCTCCGCGTCGAAGAAGGGAATGATAGAGCAGGGCGCCTACACGCCAGCCGAAATCGGTTGCGTTGGCTCTGCGATGCTGTTCGCCTACGCGATAGGGAAGGTCGTCAACGGCTTCATCGCCGATCGCGTGAACGTGAAGAAGTACATCATGTTCGGCCTCTTCATATCGTCGCTCGGGAATTTGCTGGTCGGCTTCCACGTGCCCGCGCTCATGCTCGCCGTGGTCTGGTTCGTGAACGGCTTCGCCCAGGCTTCGGGCGCGCCGTGCTGCGTTGTCGCGCTTTCGAGGTGGTGGCCGAAGGAGAAGCGCGGCACGTACTACGGAATATGGTCCTGCTCCAACAACCTCGGAGAGGTCCTTGCGTACATCGTCTCTGCCGGAATAGTCGTGTGGGTAGGGAGGACGTTTGGCCCGGACTGGGCGTGGCGGAGCTGTTTCTGGGGGGCCACGGCGTTCGGACTAGTCGGTATTTCCGCGGCGTTCCTGTTCTTCGGCAATGCGCCCGAGGACGAAGGCCTGCCGCCCGTCCCTGTGCCGAAGGAGGACGCCAAGATCGACACGACGGACGGCCAGCGCATCGCCGTCACTTCAGTAGCCGTGTGGATGATAGCGCTTGCGGGCGGACTTTTCGCCGCAAGCCGGTATGCCATAATCGACTGGGGCATGTTCTTCCTTCAGGTGAAGAAGGGCTACGCCGAAGGCGGGGCGGCGACAATCGTCTCCATCAACTCGATCGTGGGCGCCGTTTCGTCCGCGCTTTCCGGCATCATTTCCGACCGCTTCTTCAAGTCCAGCAGAAAGGAGCTTGCGGTCGTCGCGGGAATGCTCAACGTAGTCGCGCTTTCGCTGTTCATGCTGGTGCCGGGGCGGCATGTCTGGCTGGACGTCGTGGCGATGGTTCTCTTCGGCTTCGCGGTCGGCATACTTCTCACATTCGTCGGAGGGCTTATGGCGGTCGACTACGTGCCGAAGTGCGCGGCCGGTGCGGCGCTCGGCATCGCCGGCATGGGCAACTACATAGGCGCTGGCATACAGTCCGTCGTTTCCGGCTGCCTCATCCTACGTGCCGGGGACGGCACGGCCACTCTCGTCGGGCACACGTTCGGAAACGGCTGGACATTGGACTATCTTGCCGTCTTCTGGATAGGCATGGCCGCGCTTTCGGTCGTTTGCATCCTTGCCGCCGGGAAGGTGCGTAAGGCGGGCTGACCGTGCGCGCGTCGTCCGCCGCGTTTCACATTGGTTGCGAAAGTTCTTTCGCGAAGATTTCCTCCGGAGCTGAGGTTTTGTGGTGTAATCTCGGCGGAAAACCGGGAGAACAGCAATGACAATGTCCATAGTCGCGCTTGCCGCGGTCGCGGTTCTGAGGTGGGTTCTGCCGGACGGCAGCGTAGCCACCGACACGCAGGAGCTTGTGCCGTTCGAAGACGGCGTCAGGCTTGAGCTTGGCCGCGAGAGAATACGGGCGATGAATGCGAAGCGGCTCGACATCGTCCCCGAGTTCGCGCATGCCCGGAAGGGCGAAAGCGGCTATAGGTTCTCGCCCTATGGCTTCTACGGCGAATACGATCGCGACGAAGTGCGTTTCTTCGCTGGGAGCGAAAGGATGTCCATGCCGATGTTCGGCTGGTCAACCCCTCGCGTCGCCTGTCTTGCGGTCGTAGGCTCGCTCAAGTATTATGTCCGCGAGACTGTCCTGGTCGAAAAGGGCGAATACACGGTTGCGGCCACGCTCGAGGAGGAGCTCTGCCGCCGCCCGTACGAGGATCTTGTGATTGACTACCATCTGCGGCCCGCCGGCACCTCCTACGCCGACCTCGCGAA
>JAEEZC010000254.1 GCA_016288465.1 Verrucomicrobiota bacterium
AGAAAGCCCTGGTAGCAGCTCATCATCTCGTAGGCTTTCCAGCGGTTGTGCTTGATGACGTATCCGCCGTCCTTCTCGGGCTGGTTGTCGTAGCCGTTGCGGTCCGCCACAGAGACTCCCTTCATCGCCAGGTCGAGAAGACGCGGGCCGCTCTTGGCCTCGGTCATGCCCTTGACGAGGAACGCCGCGAAGTCGAGGTACTTCCTGTCGCCGGTGCGCTTGTAGAGCCACATCACGGGCTCGAGTATGGACGAGCTGGCGTAGCCCGACCAGTAGCCGGTCTGCCACAGCTCGCGCCCGCGCCTGCCGCCGGGGCCGATTTCGCCGATCTCGTAGTCGCAGAGGCGCCTTGCCGCGTCGAGCGCCTTCTTGCAGTCGGCGTCTCTGCCCTCGGCCTTCGCCAGATCGCTGTAGTGCATGAGGCCCATCATCGTGTACTTTGCGCCCCACACGTCCCAGCCCTCGCCGCACCTCAGGTCGTCAGGATAGTTGCCGATGTAGCCCTCGGGCTCCTGCGACGAGAGTATGCGCGAGACGCCGCGCTCTACCGATGTGCGCAGACGCTCTGAGCCGGAGTAGACGAGGTAAGGCACGGCGGAGTGCATGTACTTGCCCCAGAATTCCGTCTGCCACCAGCCGTGCCTTTCCGTCTTCTCCAGAAACGGCGCGGTGATGTAGTCGACGTCGGTGCCGACTACATGCCGTTCGATCATTGTGTCGAGCCGATCGCCCAGCCACCCCTTGAGCCTGACGTTTCCGATGCCGTCCGTAGGACATGCCGCGTGCGCTCCTGCTATTGACGATGCGACGAGCGCAACCGAGAATGAAAACATTTTCAGATTTTCCTTCCTTGATTAGTTTGATGGAATTGTATCAAATATTGGCTTGCGTGAAAACCCCGATTGTTCGATTGCCGCCGACGAAGGCGACATCTGGCGCCAAAAAATGATATAATATCCGAACTTTTGATTCATTGGAGCGGAAAATGAGCGAAGACAGCGGACAGAAATTGGCTGAAATGGCGGCGCGCATAAGGGAAATGCGCGAGATAATCGGTTACTCCGTCGAGCAGATGGCGGACCTGACCGGCGTAAGCGCAGAGGAGTATGCGAAGGTCGAGGCCGGGCAGAGCGATCCTACGTTCAACTTCCTTCACCAGTGCGCGATCGCCTTCGGCATCGACATCAACGCGCTGCTGAAGGGCCACAGCGCGCATCTGAGCGGCTATGAGGTGACTCGCGCGGGCCAGGGTCCGCTGACCGCCCACGAGTCGCACATGGACATCCGCAACCAGGCGGCCATGTTCCAGAACAGGCTCGGCACTCCCTACTGGGTGACGTACAAGTTCGACGAGGCTCTTCTCGGGAAGCCCATTCCCACGACCACCCATGCCGGCCAGGAATTCGACATTGTCCTCAAGGGCTCGATGAAGGTGCGCGTCGGCGAGCACGTCGAGGAGCTGAACGAAGGCGACTCAATCTACTACCGCTCTTCGACGCCTCACGGGATGGTTGCGACTTCGCCGGAGGGCGTGACCTTCCTCGCGATGGTCATGGCCGGCGAGGACGGCGACAGCCATCTGGGCCTTGAGACCGTCCGCCCGCGCAGCGAGAAGGTCCCGCTTGTCGTCGACCGCTTCGTCGAGTGCGAGGAAAGCCCGTCCGGGCACCTTGAGCACGTCCGCTTCAAGAACACCGACAGGTTCAACTTCGCCTTCGACATCGTGGACGCGATCGCCGCGAGATATCCCGACAAGCTCGCGCTTCTCCACGTCAGCGACCACTTCACCGAACGCCGCTTCTCCTTCCGCGAGATCAGCGACATGTCGAACCAGATGGCGAACTACTTCCGCTCCGTCGGCATAGGCCGCGGCGACATGGTGATGTTCATCCTCAAGCGCCACTACCAGTACTGGCCGGCCGTCCTCGCGCTCCACAAGATCGGCGCCATAGTGATCCCCGCCGTGAGCCAGCTCAAGGACCACGACCTCACGTACCGGTTCAAGGCCGCTGACGTCAAGGCCCTCGTCTGCACCGCCGACGGCGAAGTCGCGCACGAGGCCGAGCTTGCCGAGGCCGAGCTGCTCAAGGAGGATCCTTCCCGCAAGCCCCTCGTCAAGATGATCGTCAACGGCGACCGCGAAGGCTGGCGCAGCTTCGACCGCGAGTACGTCGGCTTCTCGCGCGTCTTCGGGCGCGGGCCGGACGCGCCTGGCGGCAAGGACCCGATGCTCATGTTCTTCACGAGCGGCACCACCGGCTATCCGAAGATGGCTCTCCACAGCCATCTCTACGGCCTCGGGCATTTCGTGACCGCGAAGTACTGGCACCAGATCGAGCGCGACGGGCTTCACCTCACCATCTCCGAGACGGGCTGGGCGAAGGCGAGCTGGGGCAAGCTCTACGGCCAGTGGATGTGCGAGGGCGCGCTCTTCGTCTACGACTTCGACCGCTTCCATGCGGAGAAGATTCTCCCGATGTTCGCGAAGTACGGCATCACGACGTTCTGCGCGCCGCCAACCATGTACCGCATGCTCATCAAGGAGGACATCTCGAAGTACGACTTCTCCTCCGTGCACCATGCGACCACGGCCGGCGAAGCGCTGAATCCGGAGGTGTTCACCCAGTTCAAGCGCGCCACGGGCCTCTCGATCTACGAGGGCTTCGGCCAGACCGAGACGACATGCGCGCTCGGCACGCTCTTCGGCGACGAGATCAAGCCCGGCGCAATGGGCAAGCCCGTTCCGGACTACGGCATCGACCTTGTCGACGAGGAGGGCCACAGCGTTCCCGCCGGCGAACACGGCGAGATCGTGGTCAGGACCCCGCGCTCCAATCCCCATCCCGGCATATTCATCGGCTACTACAAGGACGAGGAGAAGACCGCCGACGCATGGCGCCACGGCTGCTACCACACCTGCGACGTCGCGTGGAAGGACGAGGACGGCTACTACCACTATGTCGGGCGTGCGGACGACGTGATCAAGTCGTCCGGCTACCGCATCGGCCCGTTCGAGATCGAGAACGTGATCATGGAGCTCCCGTACGTCGTCGAGTGCGGCGTTTCGGCCGCGCCCGACCCGGTGCGCGGACAGGTCGTCAAGGCGACGATAAAGCTCGTCAAGGGCAAGGAGCCGACCGAGGAGCTCAAGAAGGAGATTCAGGACTACGTCAAGAGCCACACCGCGCCGTACAAGTATCCGCGCATCGTGGTCTTCCGCGACGAGCTGCCCAAGACGGTCTCGGGCAAGATCCAGCGCAATCTTCTCTAGCGCCCGTGCTCCGGGCGCTAGTCGCCGGCCTTCGAGGTCGAGCGCCTCACGACAAGCGGTGCGTCCAGCAGTATCTCGCGCGGATCGTTGTTCGGATAGCGCATCCGCGCGAGAAGCGTCTTGAACGCGGTCGCCGCGAGCTTCTTGACCGGCTGCGAAATGGTCGTCAGCGGCGGCACGCTCGTGCGTGCGATGGGCACGTCGTCGAACCCGACGACCGCCACGTCGTTCGGCACGCGCTTGCCGATCTTCGCGAGCGTCTGCATCAGGACGAACGCCTGCTCGTCGTTGCCGCAGACGATTGCGTCGGGCCTGTCGCGCTTGCGCATCACGTCTCTCAGCATCCTCTCGTTCGACGGAGCCAGCGTCAGCTTGCAGACGCTGCCTTCGTGCCCGAGAAGCGCGAGTTCGCCGGCAAGCCCGAATAGCCTGTTGCTCCAGTTCGCGTTCGCGAGATGGCTCGGCCCCTGCATGAGAAAGGCTATCCGCCCGTAGCCGCGGTCGTGCAGATGGTCCGCGATCTGCCGACCGGCGCCGATGTTGTTCACCGCGACAAGGTCGCAGTCGCTGCGCATCGGCGGACGCGTCACGTCCGAGTCGATCAGCACGACCGGTATCTCCGCCCTGCGAAGTATCTTTACGATCTCCATGTTCGTCTCGGAGAACGTCTCCGGCACGAACGGACGGAATATCACGCCTTCCGCCCTGTTCACGGCAAGGGCGCGCACCTTGTGGCGGATGTCGAGCACCATCTCGTCGTGCGTGCGCGCGGATGACGAGACCAGCTCGACGCGGTACCTAAGGCGCGCGGCATGGCGCGACACTTCGCCCTTTATCGCGGCGAAGAAACCGAACGACTCGTAGTCCGGTATGACAAGCCCTAAGAGCCCGCTCTTCCTTAACGCGCGCTTCGTGAGAAACGAGCCCGCGCCGTTCCGCTTCTCGATCAGCCCCTGCCTGCGAAGTTCGTCGAGGGCCGTGCGAAGTGTCATGCGCGAGACGCCGAACGATGCCGCGAGCGCGGTTTCGCCATGGAGCTTCCCCTCCTTGGAATACACGCCTGACGTTATGTCAGCCACCAGCCTGTCGAGTACCTCTTTGCCGCTCATGCCCACAGTATACCACTAAAATTCACAGCTGTCTATACAGGTGTTGACGGATTTCGGCCTTTCATGTAAAATGGTGCCGTTAGTTAAGAAAGGATTGCGACACCAATGAAAACAGTAAAAGACAAACAGATTCTAATGGCTGCCGACTTCGCGGGCTATCCGCTCAAGGAGGCTATCAAGGAATACCTCGAAAAGAAGGGCTGGACCGTCACGGACATCGGCGTCAAGGCCGACTCCGACCCCAACGACACCGAGCTCATGTTCCACCGCATCGGCCTTCGCGTCGGAGCGATGATAACCGAGAAGGAGTTCGAGCGCGCGCTCATCTTCTGCGGCACGGGAATGGGCATCCACATCGCGGCGTCGAAATGCCCTGGTGTGCATGCCGGCGTCGTGGAGTCCGTCCCCGCGGCTTTCCGCGCGATCACCGGCAACGGCGTGAACGTCCTCGCCATGGGCGCGTTCTACGTGACTCCGGAGCTCGGCAAGCAGTGCGCGGACGCGTTTCTCTACAACGACTTCGGCAGCGGCTGGGAATGGTGGCCCGACTTCGACAAGTTCCACCAGATCGCGATTGACGAGCTCAACGCGTTCAACTACGAGGAGTACAAGGCGAACGGCTTCAAGGTCAAGCATCTCGGCGACTGCCACTGCGAGCTGTACGACAGGCCCGAGGGCTTCTCGTCCGTGCCGCTGATGTGCAAGCGCTAGCCTTCGCTTCGGGCGCGGTGCCGCCCGACCCGCAGCTTCGCGGGCTCCACCGACATGTTTTTGCCGCATGTGCAAGGCAAACGCCTGTTGCCATCGGTCGGCAAAAGCGCGTCGGTCCCGCGAAGATGCTTTCGTGCAATCCCGCGCCCTCCATATAATAGGCGCACCATGATCGGCTGAAAGGCCGATGATCGCCAAATTGCCGACTGACGCGTTTGCGTCCCCTGATTGAGACGCCATTCCGTCTCTTGTGTCCCGCTGCGCTGGCAGGCGCAGGTACGGGCTTCCAGCCGCTCGGGGACCGCCAAAAGCTGTGCTCCCGTATTTAGGTTGAAACTCCATGATGCAATATGACGGCGGATTTGGTAAAATATCCGTCTGTTTGCATCTACACTAGACTCATCGCATATGAACAAGACAGAAAAGATCATCTGCATCCTCCTGGGCGCGGCGCTTGCATGGTACATATGGAATGAAAACGGGAAGGCCAAGGAAAGGGCGAGGCTTGCCGCGGAGCAAAGCGCGTCCGTGGCATTCACGAACGAGGCGGCGGCTGTCGAGGCCAGGAGCCAGGCGACGCCTGCCGCTGCGGCCGAAGCCGAGAAGCCGCAGGACGTGAAGTCCGAGGAGTTCCCTGCGCCGTCCGTGCCCGAGAATCTGGTGGTGCTCGAGTCCGACGAGGCGAAGCTCGAGCTTTCGACCTGGGGCGCGGTAGTCAAGAAGGCGACGCTCAAGAAGTTCGCCCGCGACGCCGGCGAGATTTCGGAGTCCAATCCCGCAGTGGAGCTCGACTTCGCGTCGTCTCCTCTCGGCGAGCTCCGCGGAGCGAAGGGGCTCGCCCCGAACGCGGCGTACGAGGTCGCGTCGACGACTTCCAACAGCGTTGTGTTCGCGAACGGCGCGGTGAAGAGGACCGTGCGGCTCGAGCCAGGCTACCGCATCGTCTACGAAGAGGAGTTCGGCGGGGCCGACTCGCCTCTCAAGGGCGCCGAAAGCACGATCTCGCTCGGCGTAATGTCGATGGGCACCTCCAAGAACGACCTTCTTTCGGTGGACTCGCTTGACGCCCGCAACGACAGGGGCAAGGAGGAGGTCGTTCACCACTGCGAAGGCGACTCGCCGCTCAAGACGTATCTCGTCGGCGGTCTCTCGGGCGGGTGCAGCGGCTCGTCAAGCGCGGCGGGAATGCCCGAGAGCGTCCGCGCAGGCGTCGCCGACGAGCAGAAGTGGATCGCGGTGAAGAACCGCTTCTTCGTGTCCGCTCTTGCGTCCTCCGACGCGGCGATCTCCGGCTTCGACGCCGAAATCGCGCGCGACACTGGCGTTGCGTCCTACCGTCCGAAGTCCGTCGCGGTGCGCGCCAAGTTCGGCGACGTCGGCCCGAAGCGCACGACTACGTTCTACGTCGGCCCGAAGAAGCAGTCTATTCTCTGGGACCTCGGCATGAAGGACGTCATGGAGTTCGGCATGTGGCGCTGGATATGCTATCCTCTCGTCTGGGTGCTCAATCTGTTCAACGGATGGATCCCCAACTACGGCGTCGCGATCATCCTGCTCACCATCCTCGTGCGCGTCCTCTTCTGGCCGCTTACCCACAAGTCGACGGTCGGCATGAAGAAGATGCAGGAGCTCCAGCCCAAGATGAAGGCGCTTCAGGAGAAGTTCAAGGACAATCCGCAGCGCCTCCAGCAGGAGACGTGGGCGCTCTACAAGTCGGAGAAGGTGAACCCGATGAGCTCTTGCCTGCCGATGCTTATACAGATTCCCGTGTTCATCGCGCTCTTCAACGTCCTGCGCTCGGCGGTCGAGCTGCGCTACGCGCCGTTCCTTTGGATATGCGACCTTTCCGAGCCGGAGGGCCTCTTCGCGAGCTGGTTCCCGTTCGGCGGACTCAACGTGCTGCCGGTGCTGATGGCTGTCACGACCGGACTGCAGAGCGCGTTCACTCCGTCGACCGGCGACAAAAGCCAGCAGCGCATGATGATGGTGTTCATGCCGACGATGATGCTCGTCATGTTCTACTCGTTCCCGTCCGCGCTATCGCTCTACTGGTTCCTCTCCAACATCTTCTCGATCGTGCAGATGTGGATAATCCGCCGCCAGACCGAGAAGGCGCGCGGAGCCGGCGCGCTCATGCCCGACCAGATCATCGATCCGCCGCAGACGCGGCAGATGCGCAGGCACGGGAGGTAGTCCGTGGAAGCGTCGTTTCCTGACTGGGGAAAGTTCACTCCGGAGTTCGCGGCGGCGGAGCTGCCGCGGCTCATGGAGGCGGCGGAAAGGGACGTCTCGGCGCTGGAAGGCGACGGGGCCGACACGTTCGAGGGCCTCGTCTGGAGGCTTGACGACGCGACGCGCGAGCTTTGGCGCTGCTGGGGCGACGTCTCGCACATGCTGTCCGTCATGAACTCGCAGGAATGGCGGCGCGTAGAGGAGGAGTTCCAGCCCAGGATCGTGGCGTTCGCCCTGCGCGTCAGCCAGTCCCGCAGAATATACGCGCTTGCTAAGGCGCTCCTTTCGAAGGAGGTCGCGGACCCTGTAAGAAAGCGCATCCTGCAGAAGATGGTGGAGAGCGCCGAGCTTTCTGGCGTGGGGCTCGAAGGCGACTCGCTCGCTCGCTTCAACGAGATCCAGGCGCGGCTGGCGAAGCTGTCGATGGACTTCGCCAATTCGGTGATAGACGCGACAAAGGCCTTTTCGCTCGAGAAGGACGGCAAGACCTACACGATCGACGACGCGAACTATCCGGAGACGATGAAGCACTGCGCCGACCGCGATGTTCGCGAG
>JAEEZC010000255.1 GCA_016288465.1 Verrucomicrobiota bacterium
CGCGAAGTGCGGGTCGGGCGAGCTGCCCCGCCCGTAGCGAGCCCTGGGCGGAGGGAGAGGGATTCGAACCCCCGCGACCTTGCGGCCCGCCGGTTTGCAAGCCCGGTGCATTCAACCACTCTGCCATCCCTCCTGAATGCGGGATATTATACCAAAAAAACGTGCACTCCGCTGAGAACTACTCGCGAATGCGCAAAAGCTCGATTGAACTCGCCATTCTCGAGACCGGATCGACGTCGATTATCGCGCCTTCAAGCGTGCAGGGGCCTTCCGCGACCTCGAATCTGGACGGCATGCCCGTCACGAACCTCCGCGTCACCGCCTTCAGATCGCGCCCGATGGACGAGATGTACGGTCCGGTCATGCCAAGATCGGAAAGATAGGCCGTTCCCTTCGGCAGAATCATCGTGTCGGAGGTCTGCACGTGCGTATGCGTTCCGACGACAGCCGCGACGCGTCCGTCGAGATAGTGCCCGAGAGTGATCTTCTCGCTCGTCGCCTCGGCATGGAAATCGACGAACACCGGAACGTCCTTCGGCATCTCGGCAAGCGCGCGGTCCGCGGCCTTGAACGGACAGTCCGCAGGGTTCATGAACACCCGTCCAAGCAGATTCAGCACTGCGAACCTGCATGTCGGCATGGTGACGACACGCCAGCCGACTCCCGGACATTCCTGCGGGAAATTGGCCGGGCGCACAAGCCTATCAATCGAGCCGATCTGGCCGGCAAACTCCTTTTGTCCCCAAGTATGGTCCCCTAGCGTTATCGCATCGGCCCCGGCCTCGAAGATCTCCTTCGCGAGCGCGGCGGTAATGCCGGACCCGGCCGCGCAGTTTTCGGCGTTGACCACAACGGCTGAGAGGCCCTTCTCAGTGCGCAACGCCGAAAGATGATGCCTCAGCATCCTCCGTCCAGGTCCGCCGACAACATCGCCTATCATGAGGACCCTCACTTCGTCCCCCCTTTTCCGGTCTTGAGCCACTCCACGGCCGCCGGATCGCCCCTCAGCGCCTTAGCCTTCATCCGCCAGAACAGGGACTTCGCGGCGTTCTTCTTTACACCGTGGCCCAGCTCGTAATTGGCCGACAAGTAGTCCATGCCCTCAGGATGCCCAGCTTCCGCCGCGGACTTGAAGCATTCATGCGCAAGCTTCAGGTTTATATCGCAGCCGAAGCCGCGCATGTAGCAGGTGCCGAGGTTTATATAGCCATTGGGGTCCTTGAGCGCGGCTGCCTTGCGAAAGCATTCGTAGCCCTTCGAGAGGGCCCCTTCCAGGACGTTCGACGAGACGTTCCTGTCGAACGCGCCCTGTATCAGTATCGTGCCGTATGCGTTGAGCGCCTGGACATTCCCTCCCGCTGCGGCCTTGCCAAGCAGCTGCAGGTCGTTCGTCTCGAGCGAGAGCAGATACCATGCGAGCGCATTGTTGCGCCCGGTCGCGAGCTGGCGTATCTTCTCGCGAGAGGCCTCAACGTACTTCTTCGCAAGGGCCTTGTCCTTGGTCGTCACACCGAGCACGTACTGCTGGAGCGGCTTGCCGGCGTCGGCATCGCGCTTGACGATGGACACTGCCTCGTTGTAGCGCGCGACGCTCGTGGAAGACGGGGAGTTGAGCAACGTGACGATCGCCTCCTGAAGCGTCATCGTGGCTGCGAACAGAATGGATGCTGCAAGCGTCATGTGTGACTGCGGAACGGCGAAAGCCGGAAGCCGCCCTCCTTTGACAAACCTCTGTAGGCCTTCCAGGAGGCCTTTTTCTCCGCAACGATTGACAACGTGCGGCCCGTGCGACGGAAAAACCACCACGCGGGACGCTCCATCGAGACGATGTTGAACCCGTCTCGCACAACCGAGTAGATGTCGGGCAAAGTGTAGCCGGCCTGGGCGCCAGTCTTCTCAGGCACGACAAAGAACAGCCGACCTGCCTGCCTCAGGACTCTGTGCGCCTCGCGCACGGTAGCGCGAGACACCGCCGCGCCATCCATGAGTACCGCGTCGAACTGCGCGTCTTCGTAGGGAAACTCCTCGACGGCCTCAATCGACCTGTAGACCCTGCCGCGATGCCTCAGCAGGCGCAGCGGCGGGCCTTCGGCCGGAAAGCCGACCTCAAGGCTGGTTCTCACCTCTCTGGCCGCAGGCACAGGTCGGTCTCCTCACGGGTTTCCATGTCCTTAATGCGCGCAACGCCCTTCTCAACGTCATCCGGCCCCAGGAACACCGCCTTCGCCGCACCGGAAGCGCCTGCGGCAGAAAAGAACTTCTTCGGTTTCTGGCTATGGAGCGCGAGATCCACACGCTCGCCGTCGGCACGAAGACGAGCGGCAAGCGCAAGCGCGGCGTCGCGCTGCTCAGGAAACATAAAACCGACGGCAACGCCCCTGCGCGCATTCACGGCCGCGTCGCCGAGCCTGGCCTTTAGCAGTTCGGTCACCACCACGTCGCCAAAGCCCAGTCCAACGGCACACGTAGGCTCGCCGCCAATGGTCGTAAGGAGGTTGTCGTAACGGCCGCCACCAAATATCGCGCGGAACTCGCCAGCCGTGTCGAAGCACTCGAACACCACGCCCGTGTAGTAGCTCAGGCCGCGGATTACACCTATGTCGAACATGAGCGCGTCCGCAAAACCGGCGATTTCGGCGAGATGGAACAGCTCCACGAGCTCGGGACAGCCGTCGTAGCTTTTCGTCTCCATAATGCGGAAAGCCGCAGCCGTCTCGTCATCGGAAAGCCCACCGTCGTGAAGCATCGCCGCGATCTCGGCATCGGGCATCTTGCCGCGCTTGTCGAGCGCAAGGAATACTTGGGCGTGCTTGTCGGCGGCAATGCGGCTCTTCTCTAGGAGCTCGCCGAGGAAGCGGCGGGACGAGGCGTGCACCTTGAAGGCCGCCGTCGTAAGGTCCATGCGTCTGAGCGCATCCACGGCCGCGCCGATGACCTCGGCCTCGGCCAGCACGGAAGTCTCGCCAATGATGTCCATGTTCCACTGATAGTGCTCGCGCTTGCGCCCCTTTGTCATGCGCTCGTAGCGGAAGCACTGCGCTATGGCAGTCCACTTCAGCGGAAAGTGCAGCTCTTTCTGGCGCTGCGCCACCATGCGGGCGAGCGTGGGCGTCATCTCGGCCCGCAGCGCCAGCCGCCGTTCAGACTTGTCGAGGAAGTGGTATATCTGCTCTCCTACCTCCTCACCCGCCTTGCGGGCCAACAAGTCGTAGTTTTCGACCACGCATGCGTCGTATGGCACAAACCCCGCCGCGTCGCCGGCCGCTCGGAACGCGTCGAAGACCATGTTCCGCCACACCATGTCCTCAGGATAGAAGTCGCGCATCCCGCGCGGTGCCTCAAAGCTCAGTTTCTCTGCCATTATCCCTTCACTCCAGTTTGTTACATTATAGCAAAACCACGCGCACAATGCCAAATCGGACCTGACGCCCCGGATCGTCTCCCCCTACGGCTGCTTCCGAAGATAGCCGAGGTACGCTTTGTCGTCCTTCCGCACCAGTCGCTCGTCCATTCGAAGGCCGCATATGCTGCCCTTGCCGCCCTCCTTGCCGACCTCTAGCACCGTGTTGACGGCCTCGACGCCGCGGAATCCGATCTGCATGTTGGTGACGAAGGCGGAAAACGCCGTCTCGCAGCGGATGGCCGTGTGTCGGAACCCCTTGCTCGGCGCATACCAAAACGCTATGCACGAATCTAGCACATCGACGGAGCGGTCCGACGCCACGAAGTCGGCGACGTTGACGAAACCTCGTGAATCGCCCCTGGCCGACACAACGGCCAGCGCGGCGAACAGGAGAACTATTATCTTGAGCAGATGTGGTTTAGGCGATTTCTGCCCCATGTCTTTGTTTACCCTTTCTTCGTTGTTCATTTCGGCCAACGTCCGCGGTCCGATCCTCCCTGCGGGAACTGTCTATGCGGACTTCACGGTTCCGGCCTCTTCCTAGTCTACGGAGAGCCAGCGTGTTATGGATTTGTTTACCTCATGAATGAATCGCACCGGTAAGTTCGGAAACGGACTGGAACCCGTGACGTTCGCAGTATTCCGACATTCCGTCATACACTTCGGCGGCAGTACTAGGCGACGAGAACGTCGCGGTCCCCACTGCGACCGCCGTCGCGCCCGCCAGCATGAGCTCTATTGCGTCAGCCGCGGTGTAAACCCCGCCCATCGCAAGAATGGGCAGCTTGGTAACGCGGTGCGCGTCGTAAACCAGCTTGACCGCCACAGGGTGTACGCACCGTCCGGAAAGCCCGCCGGTGACGTTGCCGAGAATCGGTTTGCGGCTCTCGATGTCTATCACCATCGCAGGAAGCGTGTTTATCATGGAAAGCGCATCGGCACCCGCGTCTTCGCAAGCCCTGACGTATGGCGCGATCGAAGGCACGTTCGGTGCGAGCTTCACAAGAAGCGGCAGTCTGGTTGCCTTGCGCACGGCAGAGACCACTTCGCCCAGAACGGCAGGGTCCTGGCCGAAAGTATGACCGCCCGCCTTGACGTTGGGACAGCTGACGTTCATCTCAATGGCGTCGACGGCGCCGCCAAGTCTGCGCGCGACTTCGGCATATTCCGAGACATCGCCGCCCCATATGTTCGCAATGAGAGGGACGTCCTTTACAAGGCTTCTGTAGTAGGGCAGAGTGATGCTCATGAAGCGCTCCACGCCAGTGCCCTGAAGCCCGATGGCGTTGACCATGCCGCCGAAGACCTCGCAGTGGCGCGGCATTGGGTTGCCATCCCACGGCGCAAGACGAATGCCCTTTGCGGTGATGGCACCGAGCTTTGAGTAGTCCAGCGCCCCGACATACTCCGTGCCGTAGCCGAATGTGCCGCTTGCAACGGCGACGGGCGATTGCAGGCGCAGCCCGCCCAAATTTACTTCCATGTTGACCATGGGTGTATTATACCAAAAAAAGACATGGGGCGCGGCCCCTTCGGATCGCGCCCCGGCTCTTTGTCGCCATGCAGATAGTTGAGAAAACAGTGTCACGTCTGTGTGTTTCACCATCGCCCCAGTGAAGGGGCTGTCTCCTTAGAAAGGAGGTGATCCAACCGCTGGTTCCCCAACGGTTACCTTGTTACGACTTCATCCCAATCACCACCCACACCTTAGGCCGACAAATGCCGGACTTCGGGTGCAGACGGCTTTCATGATGTGACGGGCGGTGTGTACAAGGCCCGGGAACGCATTCACGGCGTCGTAGCTGATACGCCGTTACTAGCAAATCCGACTTCATGGGGTCGGGTTGCAGAC
>JAEEZC010000256.1 GCA_016288465.1 Verrucomicrobiota bacterium
GACGCCAAGATATACGTTTTCGACAGCCGCGGAAACACGCTGACCTTTGTCACCGCGTCCGACGGCAAGTGCTATTTGGTCATTCGCACGCCTTATCCGGGTTTTACATGATTGTGTCCGCGGAAGCGGGTTTCTGTTACGAGATGAAGCCTTTGGCGTCCGCTGGCCAATGAACAGGCTGGGGACTGTCCCCTCGCCCGATTATTCCCGCCTGCACAAAAAGCTGCAGGATGTCGAAACAGGGCTGTATCTTGAAGGCTCCGAGTATCTCTACGGGCTAATGATGGAAGAGATGGGCGATTTGCCGTAATTAGAACCTCATCCCCAGATAGCCCCTCGCAGGTTCCTCCCGCTGCATAGGCCATAGTTGACTGTGACGTGGTTTGACACTGAAGGGGCTGAAATAGTATAATGTTGCCGTTCTGGCGGTGGAACCGCTAGGATGTTGTTCTTTGTTATCGGCGGGTGGCTTGATTGCACTCGCCATCGGGCAGAGGCCGAAAGGCCGAAGCCAGAACCTCGTACTGCCGCGCTGACATAGGCGGCATCAAGAGGAGCTGCGGAAACGCACCCTACGCCCGCAGCAGAATCTCCGGAGCCGTTCAAGCGGCGAAGGGGATGCGTTGTTCACAAGCCATTGAGAGCGCGTCTTTGCGGAAAGAACATGACAGATCGCAAGTGTTTGACTTTTATCGTATTCCTGCTTCACATCCTTTCTGAAGCATGGCACAAGCAGCCTTCTGGCGTTTATGCCATACTTAAGGATTCCGGTGTGCTGGATGGCTACATTTTGCCGTGTTATGACGTTCTGCATACTCTTGGGGCCCGTTATCTCGTTAATGACATAACAGGATGCGTTCGCGATTGGGGGTATGAAATATGATCGTTTTCCATGGTGGCGTAAGCGAGATTCGCCATCCAGACACCCGGCATTCCAACTCCAGTGTGGATTTTGGCCCTGCGTTCTATCTGACGTCGTTTCGTGAGCAGGCGGAGAAGTGGGCTAGGCGTCGGTCCCTGCGTCTGCGCAAACAGCCATGCGTGAACGAATATGAATTGGCGGAAGACTGGAGCGGATTCAGGGTTTTGAGGTTTGACGGACCAGACGAGCCTTGGTTTGATTTCGTCTGTTCGTGCAGGATGGACGGTGCGGAATGGCAGAAGTACGACATAATAATGGGCCGTGTCGCCAATGACGACGTCTATTTGACGATAAACAGATATCTTGACGGGATGATGTCGAAGGAGTCGGCTCTGGCGGAGCTGAGGTTCTCCAGACCAAATGACCAGATTGCAATCAACAGCCAGAAGGCGTTGGATTCACTTCTTTCGTTCAAGTGCGTGCATCTGCTGGAGGCGCATAATGCCTGATCAGTCTTTTGACTATTATTTGCAGGAACTTGAGCAGCGGATCATCCTCCGGCTTGCCGAGGTCAAGGGCGTTGACATTTCGACGGCATTGGACTGGTATTACCGTAGCCGGCTCGCAGACGAGGTCTCGCGCAATCTCAACGATATAGCCTATCTTGACAGCAAGTATCTTGTAAACGACCTTATAGAGAACGAGCCTGAGCTTTTCAAGTAAGCTGTCGTAGGACTGTCTTGCGAGTTGTGTGCCTGTTTGGTCTCTTTTGTGCACATTTCGCCGACTTGCCGCCGCATATGGTATAATATTATAAATTCACTCTTTTTAGGAGCATCGCGATGGATATCGGACGGACGGCAGGTTTGGTTGCATTTGGAATTGCGATTGTCGCGGGTGCCGCTGGTGTGGCGCGGGGCGACGTTTCGCATGTCGGCTCGGACGGCAACGTTGCGTCCGTGCAGAGCATCAAGGGCGTGGCTGCGGGCGGGAACGTCGCTGGCGGCGGCAGGCTCTCGGTCCAGGGCATGGATGACGTGTTCCCTTCGTGTGTTGACGGCGAGGGTACGTCGTCCAGTCCCTATGCAATCCGGGACGCCAGACAGTGGAATGCGTTCGCGGCCGCCGCGGATGCGGGCTTTGACACGACAAACGTCTATGTGCGTCTTGACTCCGACATCAGCGTCACCACCGCGATCCCGCGATTCTGCGGCACGTTCGACGGCGCCGGACATACGCTGACGGTTGACCTTGAGTCGGCGAGCGGAGCCATTGCACCGTTCATGAGGATCGACGCCGCGACTATCCGTCATCTGAAGGTCGCGGGCTCTGTTTGCGGCGCCATCCACAGTTCGGGATTGTCCGTCAGCGTCGGCAGCGGCACGAGCCTTATAGAGGACTGCGAGGTCGCCGCGACCATAACTGTAACCTCGGACGGGCAACTCTACGCCGGCGGCTTCATCGGCCACGGCGGCAACAGCGCCGCGAATGCGGTGACCATCCGCGGCTGCGTGTTCTCCGGCTCTTTGAGCAATGCGACGAATGGCGGAATCTTCTGGGGGTGGAGCGACATCGCTTCGCCGACGCTCGTCGACTGCCTTGATCTGAGCGGCAGCGTCCATCCTGTCGGGCGCGGCGCCAAGAACGGAAGCGTGTCCGTCTCGAACGTGCTATACGTCGGGTCCGCGAAGGCCACGGACGGCAACACGCCCTGGACTGGTTCCAATGCAGGCTCCCGTGCCTATGCGGTCTCGGCCGATTTCAGCAGGTTGTCGCTCGTCGCCGACAAGGTCGAATACGGTCGCCTTGCCGCGTTGGGCGGCGGCGTGTTGCGCAATGGCGACAGCTATTATGCGGCGTCTGGGACGACCGTCACGTTGTCGGTTTTGACGCCTGCTGGCTACGAGCTGGAAGGCGTTACGCTCAATGGTGCGCCGGTCGAGTCATCCTGCGGCAGCGTTTCTTTCACAATGCCGTCCTCGGACGCCGTCGTCGCGGTCTCTACGCGACTCTCGTCTCTCCTTGGCAACGTCGACGGATACGAGCCTGACGGAAGCGCCGAGCGTCCGTACGTCATCTCCTCGTCAGAAGGCTGGAACCTCTTCTGCGACTGCATTGAGGACGGGGCGGAATGGAACGGCTTCGCCGACAGAACCGTGCGCCTTTCCACCGACATCTCGGTCTCGCGCAGTGCCGGGAGCTCCGAGCATCCGTTTCGCGGCACCTTCGACGGCGCGTGGCATACGCTCGACGTGGCGCTCACGAGCGGCTCTCTGGGATGCGCTCCGTTCAGCAGGGTGAATGGCGCGACAATCCAGAAGCTGCGGACGACGGGAACTGTTACGCTCTCATCCACCGACGCCTACCATGCCAGCGGACTCGTCGGATTCGCCGATGGCGTGACGATTGCCAAATGCCGCGTGAGCGTGGCGATAATGTTCCCGTCTAACACCGAGTCGATCTACAGCGGGGGCATAATCGGGCACGCGCTCTCCGCGCCGTTCACGATGACCGACTGCCGCTTTGACGGAATCATCGGCGGATCCAGCTCGCTTGCAAACGCAGGCGCGCTCGTGGGCTGGGATGACGCCTCCACGCCCTACATAGCTAACTGCCTCTTCGCCGGCACCTTTGAAGGGCATCCCAGCGATCTCGACAGGATCGCGCGAGTCGGCTGTCACGGTACCGTCAAAAACTGCTACTCGAGAGTCGATGGAAAAGGCTTGTGGAGAGGGAAAAAAATCGACGGGCGCGGTACTTACACGAGAGTCTCGGACGCCGAGCTTTGCTACAAGCTCGGGTCTGGCTGGGATATCGACAACAATCGCGACCTCGTCCCCTCGGAAAATCCGCTTCCGCGTGACGGCTACTACTACGACTATGCAATCGAAAGCGCGGCAGACTGGGATCTGTTCGCCGCGGGTGTTGCCCAGGGCAAGTCGTACTTCGGGCAGGCCGTAAGACTGCTGGCCGACATTGCAGTCACGAACTGCGTTGGCTCCAGCGACCGCAAGTTCTGCGGCACGTTCGAAGGGCATGGGCACACGCTAACGGTGAACCTGAACGGCACAGGGTACTTTGTCGCGCCATTCGCCGCAGTATCAGGAGCGACAATCAGGAAGCTGAAGGTCGCTGGCTCTGTCAACGGCGGAATGCACTGTTCCGGACTTCTGGGCTGCATGGACAGCGGCACGAACCTGGTCGAGAACTGCTTCGTCTCCGCCTCGATCACGTCGTCGCAGACTCACTGCGGCGGAATCATCGCACACGGTGGCGGATTCGAGCGCCCCGTAACTACAACGCTGCGCGGATGCGTGTTCGCCGGCACGATCTCCGGAGCGCAGACAGCGGGAACGCTTTGCGGTTGGGACGATCCCATGGACAGAATAACTCTTGTCGACTGCCTTGACCTTAGTGGTTCCAATGCTCCGATAGGACGCGGCACGGGCGACGTGACAGTTTCCAAAGTGTGCTATATGGCTGCGGACAAGATGGAGGACGGGAATCGCATATGGAGCGCCGACAAGCGCGGCAATCGCATGTTCTCCATTGCATTGGGTGACGACGTCTACATTGCGGCCGCGAAGAGCGTTCGCTACGATGTGAGCGGACTGACGTTCGTCGGCGAGTCGGTTGTGGAATATGGCGGCGCATACTATTGCAAGGAGGGCGGGGCAGTCTTGCTGGGCACCACCAGGCAGACGAAGCTTCGCCATTCATATACTCTCACGAAAGGGGCAGGGGTGTCGCAAGAGATTGGTGGAGACAAGTTCATCATGCCAGACGAAGACGTTTCGGTCAGCGTCTCGTCGGTTTTGCCGCCTGCCATGATTGTCCTTGACGGCAGCGAAGGCGAGGTCGCGATCTATGACGGCGACACTCTTGCCGGAACAGGCGGCGCATCGACGCTGATTCTGATTGCCGACGGCGCGTCGGTGACAATCAGCAACCTCAATATTTCCGCATCGTGCGGAGTATGGTCGGGCATAACCTGCCAAGGCGACGCCACGATTACCCTTGAAGCGTGGAATTATGTGCTAGCCGACGATTATCCCGCGATTGTCTTAGGTCCTGCCGGAAAGACGCTCGACATTCGGGGAGAAGGAGCCCTACGCGCGCAAAGCTACAAGAAACGGGTAATTTCAAACGAAAACGGCGGATCGTTGACGATTGCAGACGGCTTGGAGGTCGTGGAAAACAGGGGCGGTTATTACAATTTCAGCAGTCGCGGCACCCGGGTGAATGATGCACTTTCTGCTTCGCGTTGGATAGACATTCGCCCATGCGACCATCATGTCGCCGACTATGTAGACGACGAAGGGTATACGCACTGCTATTACTGCAACGCGGCGATGTACTGGCTGGACGGTGGCGCTGGCGTGGAGGGCAATCCTTGGGTGATCCGCTCTTGCAACGCATGGGACACGCTTTGCAGGGCCGTCGCCGGAGGCTTCTCCACGACAGGCTGTTGCTTCCGCCTTGACGCGGACAACATTTCCGTAACGAACAAGCTCGGCAGCGAAGGGTGTCCGTTCTCCGGCACCTTCGACGGCAACGGGCATTATCTGTCCGTGGGGCTGAGCGGATCGGGAGCGTACGTTGCGCCGTTTTCGGTGGTCGAAGGGGCCAATATCCGCAATCTTGAGGTCTTCGGCAACGTTAACGGCGGCCAGCACTGCTCCGGACTCGTCGGCGCCGTCAAGGGCGGAACCAACGAAATCGAGAACTGCGCGGTCTATGCGTCCGTCACGACGAGCGGATCGCACTGCGGCGGCTTCATAGGCCATGGCGAGGCGGCAGCCACGACGCTTCGCGGCTGCCTGTTCGACGGAAAAGTCAGCGGTGGAACTTTCGTCGGCACCTTCAACGGCTGGAGCGACGTCGGAGCGGAGACGACGCTCATCGACTGCCTTGACAAGAGCTCGTCAACCCATCCGATCGGGCGGGGAGAGGAAGCCGCATGCGTCAGCAACACATACTATTTCGCGGAAAAGTCCTTTTCCAACACGACACGCCTCTGGAACTCAGGCAACCGCGGCAGGCGTGCGTATTCCGTGTCGGCGAACTACGGCGTCTCCATCGACTTCGGCGTACCAGTCGCCGAATATCCCACGAGCAACGCCAAAGCCTATGCGACTGGCATTGCCTATTGCGATGTCTTCTACGCCGGCGAGAACGAGTCGGTGGACATGGGACTTTCGAGTGAAGACAGCGATGTGGACTTTTTCGCCGACTACGGACAGCTGACGAAAATCGGCGACGCCTACAGTCTGACGATGGCTTCTCGAAACGCCATGATATCGACGGTCTCAATGAGAAAGTACGGCATCGGCGTCATGTCGACCGATGAGTTCGCGTTCTGGGAATCCATTGAAGTTGACGGCTCGGACTCGGACGATTACGAGGCACGTTCGAACTCCACCGTCTCGGTTTACTGCACATGCGTCTGCCCGGGCAAGACCATCGAGTCGTTCGCCGTCGTCACGGGGGACGGCGAGCTGGTCCAATGCTCCATGACCGAAGAAAGCCCATGGGATTTCAAGGTGTCGTTCGTGATGCCGGGCGCATCGGTCTGCATTGCTCCAGTTGTAGCCAACGCAGAACGGCAGGCACTGGCGGCTGACACCGACATCACTATCGACGAATCCGGCATATTCGTCTTTACCGCGCCGGAAGATGGCGTCTACGCCTTCCGCTTCAGAACCGAAGGATATTGGGAAATCGACATATGCGATTATATGGGCGAGCAGATGGGCGGCTCGGTGGGCGGCTCGGATGACGATGAAATTGGTTTCGAGTTGTCTCTTGTCGAGGGCGTGACCTACTACGTCCTGGCGTATCAGAGCGAAAACGGCCCGTGCAATTTGACGATCGAGAAGACGAATGACGTGGACATCTATTCCATAGACGTAGAACAGCCAGAGCACGGAACAATTGTTGCGGGCCTCTCCTATGCGCCTTATGATTATTTCGTTCGCATCACCATCATTCCCGATCCAGGTTGGGTGTTGGAGAACGTTACTGCGGAATACTACGATTATGATTGTGACGAGTGGTGTGATCTTTATTTCGACTGCAACGAAGACGGAACCAGGGTTAGCTTCTACATGCCGGAAGGTGATGTACACTTCAGCGCGACGTTCGAGAGAAGCTACGATCTCGTAGTCGGGGACAATCCCGTTCTCTTTGAAGCAGGCAGGGACTACTACACCTTCGTCCCGCCGGAAGACGGCTGGTATCGTTTCCGCTCGACGTTCCAGTCGTGGTGGGAGGCTGAGTTGTGCGACGAAAGCGACTATTGCATTGGATGTGACTACGATGGCGACAAGAACCACTACTTTGACTTTGTCGCGCAGCTGGAGGCCGGGATAGAATACACGCTTGATGTCTATGCCAATCTTTCGGAGCCAATTGAAGCTTCCATCGTCGTCAACAAGTGCGCCATCCATTCCATATCGGTGGACGACAGCATGGCGAATGGCCGCGTCGAGGTGTGCAATGAAAGCGGAAATGGAATTGACGAGGCCATGGAAGGCGAGAGGGTCCTGCTTTCGTCCGTGAGCCGCAAAGGCTACGAAGTCGGCGCCTGGAACATCGTCGATGCGACGGGCTTGTCAGTGCCTGTGCAGTGGAGCTATTCGCTTGACTATGGGAGAGGGTCATGGTATTTCAGGATGCCGGGTACGAACGTCATGGTTTCGGCGACATTCGGCAAGCCTCACGGCTTGACGGTGAATATGTCCGGTTCGATCGGCGACGAAGGTTTTACGGTCAATGAACAGCGGGCTGATTACGAGTGCCCGAGGGCAGCCGCCGGCGCTGAAATCGCTTTTTATATATGGCCCAAAACAGGATGGAATCTTTCGTCCGTTTCCGTAAAGACGGGCGACGGGAAGGCTGTGCCGTTTGAAGTGATTGTGCCATATGATTCCGACCCGGACCTCAAGAGGCTGCTCTTCACGATGCCGGACTCGCCCGTCAACGTGTCGATTGCCGCGTCTCACTGCGACTGCCCGGGACTGGAAATCGGCGACAACACGATATCTGCTTGCGGCCTCTGGAGCTTCACCGCGCCCACGAACGGAGTGTATTCATTCTCGTTCGACAACTTGAACGGCTGGGGCATGAATCCATATGACAACCTGGGGGTCGCCTTGATGGGCATAGAAAAGGGGCCTAAGGCCATCCGCCCAGGAAAATTTGAGTCCGACTCTGAGTTCGAGGTAGTCCTTTTGAAGGACGAAATCTGCTATGTGGACATCTTTGAGGACTACTCCGAAAGCGAAAACGTCGGAGACGCGATCCCTGGCGTGTTGACTGTCACGAAGGTAGAGGAAGACGTGCAGATGTATCAGGTCAGCGTCGATGTGGAGCACGGCACAGTCGAGCTGAGCGTTTCCGAGGCGGCGGAGGGGCGCAGCGTCTCGTTCTCCGTCTGGCCTGATCCAGGTTGGGCCTGGGCCATGCGTGACATTTGCGTGACGAACGCTTCTGGAGAAAGGGTGGATATGAGGTTCGACACCGGTTGCCCCGCGTTCTTTATGCCGGATTCCGCCGTGACGATCACGGCTACGTTCTCTCCGGCATTGCCCGCCTATCTTGCGTACGCGGAGCCTGTCGTCAAGGACAACTACATGGCGTGGACTGCGAAGTACGGGCCGGACACGAACGGCATGCACGAGGCGGCGTTCCTGCTGGACATTGATCCGAACATGCCGATTCCGGAGGGCGCGGCGCTCTTGAGGATAGCCGATTTCACCGTCACGTCGTCGAATATGCACATAGAGGTCGTGAGCGACGTCGTGCCTCTCACGCAGCGCATTCCGAACCATGTCGGCATCGGGATGTTTGAGGGAATGGGGTCCGCAGTGCTTGAAGAAGGCGCTCAGGGACAGGAACAGATGTTGCTCGCCTATCCGGTTGTATGCAACGGCATTCTGAAGCTTTACTTCGCTTCTGAGTTTTCGTCCAATCCAGAAGACTGGATGGACGTGGTGCCGCCGATGAGGTTCGAGGACGGGCGCGTCATAATTGATGAGTTTTCGGATAATCCGGAGCCGTCCATCTTCCTGCGCGCTGGCTTGGAGCCTTATAAGGGCAGCCTTGTCCTGGAGCCGGAATTGCAGTAGGTCACGCGTCCCCATGCGACTGTTTTGTCTCGCTGTATGCGCGGTGGTTCCGGCGTGTGTGAACGGACCTTGCGCCGTGCGTGTACGCAGCGTTTCCTAACGGTGTACGCGGCATCCCCTGCCTATGTACGCGGCGTTTTCCGCCTGTGTACGGAGGGGCTTTGACGTCACTTCTATAGTATATTGACGCCAAAACTGCCCCGAACACGCGTAGGAAACGTCGCGTACACCACTTGGAAACACTGCGTACACGGGCTGAAAACGCTCAGGACACTGCGGGAAAGAGAGAAAACGCATGAATATGCAGTGCGGGCCCCCATTGCGAGTGGAGATACCCCAAGTAGAACTGGCTGCCAGCCCGTTTAGCTTGATGGGTACCCCCCCTTCCCCCTTAGGTTCTCTATCCATAGAGAGCCATGTCTCTATCCATAGACGGCAGTGTCTCTATCGATAGACAGCCGCGTCTCTATCGATAGAGAGCTTTGTCTCTATGGATAGAGAGCGGCGTCTCCATCCATAGACGGCCGCGCCTCTATGGATAGAGAGTCACGTCTCCATCCATAGAGAGCGACACCGCTATCCATAGACAATCGCACATCTATCCATTGTGGCCGAATGATCCTTCGGGGCTTTGCTTTCGCCGCATGGAGCTTAGAAGAGTTCGAATGCTTTCACGCCTCCCGAACTCCAGTGCTCCCAGAATCGGAATCAACAGTCGAATTAGCGTCTGCGCGAGAGCTCAAACCTTTTAACCTTGCGCCGTGCGTGTACACCGCAAGGAAACGCCGCGTATACGGGCAGAAAATGCTCAAAACACAACAGGAAAGGAGAGAAACGCGTGAATAAGCGGCGTGCCTCTCCCTAAGAGCTTGTGGTCTGTCCCCCTCCCTTTCAATGGGCGGCGCAAGTCTTCAAAACTCTTCGGAATGCCAATAAAAGCCCATATTTTTGTCAACTGACGCACGATCTTTTGTCTGTATTCAAAACTCATTTTGTCTGTATTCAAAACTTGCTGTGCTAGTAGTCAAAATTTCCAACGTTGGAAACGGAAATTTCCAGCGTTGGATTTCGAAATTTCCAACGTTGGAAATCGGTTTTCCCTACCTAGGGTTTTTGAAGAGCCTGCGGGACACTATAACACTATAACGAGAAGGCGGTCGGAGCCAAGGAAGAAGCGGAAAAATATATTTACACGCAGGGTGAAAAAAGGATGTAAAACGATATCGTGTAATTAACTGAAAATGGCGACAAAGTCTATTTTTGCACTTTTTACATTATTTACACGACCCTGTTTTGTAAATAATGTTTGCAGTTTTTTCACTTTTACACGCGCATATAATAATATGCGCAAGGGTGAAAAAAGTGTAAAAGTAGATGCGTGAAATAATGGCGAA
>JAEEZC010000257.1 GCA_016288465.1 Verrucomicrobiota bacterium
CGAGGCCGATGTTCGGACGCCAGGTGTCCCAGCGGCTCGGTCCTGTGCCGCCGTGAGCGTCTTTCTGCGTGCCGAGAACTGAGACGACTGTGGTTTTCATGGTGAGCATAGTATACCACATTCCTGCCGCGAAAATATACATATGGATATTGGATATAATCCTGGGAGGATGTAGGCTCCTTGCGTTCGCGGCGGAATCATGCGTGCGGCGATTGCCTTTTAGCGGAATGCAGAATGCCGATTCTCCTGCAAAACGCGGCGTTTTCGCGCGCTTTTGCGCAATCGTCCCGTCCTTTCCCTCGGCATCTTTGCGAATTCTGGCACGCCCTTTGCAAAAGCAGGCGGCGTAGAAAGGCAAGGAAAGGTGTTCTGGTCGTCGTAGAAGCCGCCTGTGCCAAGACGAAGGCACAGCATCAAGAGACAAAGAGGCGTTGAAGAAAATGAACATTATCAAGACAGGTGAGTATTACCGCATTTTTGATGACGGCATTCAGGTCGGCAAGGCTCTGGATGCTGCGACATACGAGGTGGTGTTCGTGCAGAACGAAGGCTTCTATTTGCGGCTGGTGAGGGTTCCCGACGCTCGTGAGACCAAAGTCTACGGGCGCATGAACGAACGCATTGAAAAGGTGATGCGCAGCTATGCGATGTCCAGCCGGAACATGGGAGTGATTCTTTCCGGGGCCAAAGGCATCGGCAAGTCGCTGTTTGCGAAGCTTATCTCCGCTCGCGCCGTTGAAGAAGGTCTGCCCGTAATCATGGTGAATCGCTATTTCAACGGGCTCCCACAGTTTCTTGCTTCGATCGACCAGAAGTGCATGGTTCTCTTTGACGAGTTCGACAAGAACTTCTTTGATCCGTCTCGTGACACGGAGGATCATACTTCCGTTCAGGATTCGTTCCTGACTCTGTTTGATGGCGTATATGCGTCGAACAAGCTGTTTGTCATCACTGCGAACTCGCTTGGCCGACTCTCTGAGTTCCTGGTGAATCGTCCAGGCCGCTTCCGCTATCACATTCGTTTCTCCTATCCGGACGAGACCGAAATCCGCCAGTTTCTCGAAGACAAGCTTGGAGACGCGGCTGTTTCGTCGGAAATCGACGACGTTGTCAAGTTCTCGACGATCGTTCCGCTTTCGTACGACTGTCTGACGGCCATAGCGGCCGAACTGGCAATGGGCGAGAGCTTTGAGTCCAGCCTGGAGATTCTCAACATCATCAACGTTACAGGTTCGCATTACTACAGCGGCATTGTCAAGTTTGAGGGCGGTGAGGAGCTGCGGGTCAACTGGGTGGGAAACTACAACTTCTTCGACAAGAACTGCGATTCCTGCATCATCAGATTTGATGTCTACGGGCTTAAGGGCATGCGTTCTAACGAGGTCGGGAGCCTGGCGATGCGCCAGGGCGACGTCCGCAAGTTCGGCAAGTTCCTGCAGGACGGAACTGTTGTCATCCCTTACGACGGCGGCAAGAGCTTCAAGTGGGCCGCAAGACGTGCTGTAAAGGGGAGAAAGCCCGACGCAGCTTATGCGACGCCGCTTGAGCTTGTGCTGACGAGCAATGACGGGTATCGTCAGGTGTCATTCAAGGATCTCGTCTGATCCGGAAAGGGGAAAATGATTAGCCAGGAGTTTGATGTCAATCAGGGGCATGGCGGCCACAATGAGTGTGTTTGCGAATCAGGGGACGTTCGGGAGTTCTTCAGAGGTCTTCCGAAGCGCGTTTCGAACGCAGAGCTGATTGGTGCCACGAATAGCCCGGTTGTGTGCAATTTCGACGAGACCATGCCGCGAGAGATGCGGATGATGCTTTGGGGCGACAAGACGAATTCCGTCCGATTGGAGATTCTGGTCGGAGTCGATGAGGTCGGCCAACGGAACATGCTGGTGTCGGCTTATCCAGAAGCGGACGGCGCCGAGGTGAATGTAAAGATAACTGCGATTCACGAGTTGGCAAATGGAGTCGAGGCGACACTGGAAGGCGAAGTGCTCGGCGACGCGGCTCGGGAGATAGCGTTCTTTGACACCCGATATGTGCTGAACAAGGGGCTATACGAAATAGGGAAGACATATGCATTCCGTCTCTCGGCGTTTGCCTACAAGGCGGATGTGCTGCCGGAGAAAGATCGGGAAATCCGACTCGAGGGCGAGAAGGCTGTTGAATTTCGCAAGCAGACTGGCAAGGAACAGGAGTTTGACGAGGACGGCAATCCAAAGCCGGAGGTGTTCGGCATGGAGAGCATGGTGGCGTACATTCCGCACTACGGGCCGTATCCGGATGACGCGGAATTCCAGTCTCCTGCGTTTGGAGACGTGGAGTCCGTCTCGGCTCTCGATACTGACTTCTACAAAATCACTATAGGGATCGCTCGCGAAGAAGAGGACGTTCTAATCCCGCTTGTCGCTCGCAAGTCGCTGTTTACGGTCGAGCCGAAGCCGAATGATCCGGTGCGTGGGATTCTGTGGCTTCAAGGGTACTGTCCGGATGCAGGCGGGAGTGTGAGGAAATGAAGCTGAGGGCAATGGAGGACAAGCGCCATGATGACAATTGACTGCTCGATGGGAGAGGGAGGCGGACAGATCGTCCGCACGGCGCTTTCGTTGAGCGCGATAACCGGGCGGGAGATCTCGCTGGAGAAGATTCGTGCGGGACGGGCGAAGCCGGGGCTTAAGCGCCAGCATCTCACATGCGTTCAGGCGGTTGCGGAGATATGCGGCGCAAGAGTCGACGGGAATGTCGTCGGATCGAATGAGCTGTCGTTTCGTCCGGGCAGGATCAAGGCCGGGGACTACAGGTTTGACATTGGCACTGCGGGGAGCGTGACGCTGGTCGCGCAGACGGTCCTTCCTGTGCTGCTCGGGGCCGACGCGCCTTCGACGGTGACGATCACAGGCGGAACGCACGTTCCGTTCGCGCCGATCTGGGAGTTCTTCGCCGAGACGTACCTTCCCGAGCTTCGGCGGATGGGGGCGCGCGTCGAGGCTGAGCTGGACGCGTGCGGATTCTATCCGGCGGCTGGCGGCGTCGTGCGGCTCAAGGTGTGGCCGCTTGACGAGGAGAAGGCGGCGAAGGGCTATTCGCTCACGGACCTCGGCGCGTACCGCGGCGGAAAGGTCGTCGGCGTCGTCGCGGCGATTCCCGATTCGATCGCCGAGGCGGAGGTCGGCATCGTCGCAAAGCGGCTTGCGGACCTCCGCCTCAGATGCGAGACGCGACGCGTGGAGTCGTTTGGCCCCGGCAACTACTGCTATGCGCAGCTCGACTACGAGCGGGCCTCGGTCGTCATCTCCAGCGTCGGCACGTACGACAAGTCCCGCAAGGCGGTCGCCAATGAAGTCGCGCACGCGGCGCGTGAGTTCGTGAAGTCCGGCAAGGCGTGCGAGAAGCATCTCGCCGACCAGCTGCTCGTGCCGCTGGAGCTGTTCGTGGGCGGCAGTCCTAGA
>JAEEZC010000258.1 GCA_016288465.1 Verrucomicrobiota bacterium
GACGTCACTTCAATGGTATATTGACGTCACTTCACCACTGAAGTGACGTCAAAACTCCTCCGTACACAGGCAGGGGATGCCGCGTACACAGTTAGGGAATGCCGCGTACACCGTAAGGAAACGCCGCGTACACAGGCAGCGCAAGGTCCGTTCACTCACCCCGAAACCGCCGCGGACACGGCGGGCGAAGGTCACGCTACCGACCAGTGAACGGTCAGGTGACCTTTGCCGACTGGCAAGCGAAATAGCCGTGCCACTATTTGTTTAACGCGGAGACGCAGAGATGTCTGCCGCGGACGCTGCGGCGAAAACATACGTTGGAAATTTCGAAAACATACGTTGGAAATTTCCATTTCCAACGTATGAAATTTTCATTTCCAACGTATCGAATTTAAAGCCCTTGGAACTGTCTCACAAAGAGGCTTGCGCTTACTCGCGACCATGTAAAAACACGAACGCGGCATGTTGCGGGTTTCCTCAAACAGCCGGATAGAACGGTTCGTGTTGGTTCGTGTCCGGCGGAAGCCGGGTTCGTGTCCGACGATGCGGCGCATTGTCGGCTTTAGCGGTCGCGCATAAGCGCGGTGGCCACGCAGGACGCGTGACCACCATCTAGAGCGCGAGGAAAAGACGATCAGGCCAAGGGGACGCTGATCAAAGCATCGTGACCTTCTCGAGTGCGGCGATGCGGTCGTCAAGAGACGGATGAGTCGACCATATGCTCGAAGTCTTCTTCGCGCTGGATATGCCCATCGCCCTGAGCGAATCGGGCAGCACGCCAGGCTGAAGGTTTCCGAGCCGGCGCAATGCGGCTATCATCGGGAACGGCGAGCCAAGAAGGCGCGCCGAACCGGCATCGGCCGCATACTCGCGCCTGCGGGAGAACGCGAAGACCACGAGCGAGGCGAGTATGCCGAGGACGATTCTCAAGAGAAAGGCGACAAGACTGTATGTCCCCGAGCTCGAGCGGCGGTCGTCCCTGCCCGAACTCGCTAGGACGCGCGCGAGGACATGCGAGAAGAAGATTACGAATGCGTTCATGACGCCCTGGACGAGCGTGAGGGTGACCATGTCGCCGTTCGCGACATGGCTCATCTCATGGCCGAGCACGGCGCGCAGCTCCTCGCGCGTCATCTGGCTCATGATGTCGGTCGACACGGCGACGAGGGCGTGGTTCTTGAACGCGCCGGTCGCGAACGCATTCGCCGCGCCCGGATATATCGCGACCTCGGGCATCTTGACGTTCGCGCGGTCCGCAAGCTCGGCAACGGTCGCGACGAGCCAGCGCTCCGCCTCTCCCTCCGTGCCGTCGATCGTCTTCGCGCGGCACGAGAACTTCGCCATCGGCTTGGAGAGGAGGAGCGATATGAACGAGCCTACTACGCCATAGACGAAGGCGTATATCGCGATGTACGAGTACTCCGGCCCGACGACCTCGGCAACGGTCGTCCCGAGCATGGTGCACAGAACGTCCGCGACGATTCCAAGCGTCGCTATGACAGCGATGTTGGTCAGCAGGAAGAGTACTACGCGTTTCATCGGTTATTCCTTCTTTGGCTCTTCGGCCTTGGGCTCCGCCTTGGCGTCCGCAGCCGGTTCGTCGTTCTTGGCGGCCTCGGCCTTCTTCGGCTCTTCGGCCTTCGGCTCGTCCTTCTTCGCGCCCTCGTCCTTCGGCGGCTTGGGGAGGAGCGAGTCGACGGAGTAGGAAGGCACCTTGAACACCCAGTCGCCCTTGTCGAGCTTGAGGTAGCGGTCGCTGCCGTCCTTCACCTTGTTGCCGACGGTGACCGTGCGGTTGGTGTCGCCCGCGATCGTGACCTTGGCGACGACGCCGGTCGCGAAGCCGAGCTCAGCCTCGGGAACGTTCTCGACGATGTCGCTGAACGAGACGTACGGCGTGTCGACGATCTTGGTCTCGACGAAGCTGCGGCCTTCGCCGTCGAACGAGTCGAGCGAGTCGGAGAGGAGCACCGTCTCGCCCTTGTAGCCGGCGTAGCGCCCGTGGCCCCACTTCGAATGCTTCTCGCCGAGAGTGAGGCGGGTGAGCTCCTTGCCGGAGGCGTCGCGCAGGACGAGGTCCTTGGCGCCGTCAAGGGTCTTGCCGCGCACGACCTGGCCGACCTTCAGCTCCGCGAGCTTCAGCAGGCAGTCGGCGAGCTTCGACCTGTCCGCCGGATAGTTGTGGTAGGTAGACACGGTCCATCCGTCCGCGCCGGAGGCGAGCTTGAGCCCGTCGCCGAACTCGATGGACGCGACGGCGCCCGCGTCAAGCGCGGGCAGGACCTTTTCCCCGTTCAGCTTCGGGGCGCCCTTCTTCGAGGTTCCGTTGGCGAAATACGCCGCGACTCCAAGCACGGCCGCGACGGCCGCAAGTGCAATCAGATTCTTGTTTGTCATCTCTTAACTCCGTATTGACCGGCGGCGCTCACGCGCGCCGCCTGAGAAAGCCGCGTCCGAGCCCGAACAGCACGACAAAGAGCGGCACAAGCCCGATGTTGACGCACTTCAGCCTGGTGCCCAGCGAGTCGATGTCGGCCGTGAGCTCCTTGCGGACGTTCTTCAGTTGCTTCTTGGTGTCGGCCTGGGCCTTGCGGAAGCGCACGATCTCGTCCTGCTGCTCCTTGGAGAGGATCATCCTCTCGCTGCCGCTCTTCTTCTCGCGCTGGAGCGCCGCGAGGCGCTGCTGCGTGGACTCGAGCTCGGCCTGCAGGTCGGCCTCCTTGCGCTGCCACTTGCGCATCGCCTGCGCCTCAAGCTCGTTGACGACCGTGAACGGCCTGTCGGAGACGCCGCGCGAGCGCACGCCGATGAGCTCCTCGCGCCCGGCGAACTGCTCCATGACGTTCGAGAACAGCGTGAGGTTCTCGTTGATGAGCTGGGGCATCTGGCCGAACAGCGTCTTGACGATGCGCACGCAGAAGTCGTCCGCGAGGAAGTCGGAGTCGGCGAACAAGATCACCGCGCTCTTGCCCTCGGAAAGCGCCTTCGAGACGTCGTTCGTGCCGTCGGGCCCCTTCGGATACGCTGTCTTGAACGTTCCGGAGAGACGCGCCGCGAGAACCCTCTGCTGGCCGTCGGGGACCATGTCCTTGACGCCGCCGCCGTACATAACGGACATCTTCTCGACCGTGCAGGAGTTGTCCTTCGAGGTCGTGATGACGGGCGTGAACTCGAGGTCCATGTCCTTCTTCGCGAAGTCAAGCGCGCCGGCGAACGGGAACATGACGTTGGAGAGGCCCGCGACAAGCAGGTCGTCCTTCGACATGTTGGCCTTGCCGAGCGACAGGAACGCCGGATTGTCGTCCACGCCGCCCTGGCCGTTGTTGAGCCTTGTGGACGCGGAGAGGTCGCAGGCGAGGCGGCTCGACTCGAACTTGACGCCCCACGCGTCGAACAGCTTGCCGAGCGTGGACGGACCGTCCATGCCGCCCATCTGCATCATCGGGTTCTGGCCCTTGCGGGCGGTCTGCATGTCCTTGATCGAGAACGGGTCGACGCACGCGATGAGCTTGCCGCCGCGAAGGACGAACTGGTCGATCGCGTAGAGGGTCTTGTCGGAGAGGTCCTTCGCGTGCAGCACGACGAGCGTCTTGATCGACGGGTCGATCTCCGCGACGTCCGTCTCGACGGTCTTCACGTCGTAGTCCTTCGCGAGCTCCGCGAACGCGGCCCAGCCCTGCGGCGGACGCTGGCCCATCTGCATCATCATCGGGTTCATCTGGCCGCCCATCACGTCCGGCAGCGAGGTCATGACGCCGACGACAGGGCGCTCGGGCCACGCAACGCGCGTGACGAGGCGCGTGAGGTCGTATTCAAGCGTCGACTCGGTGCGGGGGGAAAGGACGCCGAGCGTCTCCTCGCGGTCGCCGCACACGGCGACGATGCCGAAGTACACGGGCATGCCGAACGGATTCGCCGTCTGCGGCTCCACGCCGTACCTCTGCGCCCACTCCTCCGCGTCGGAGTCGGGCTTGGGGTCGTAGTTCTCGACCGTCAGGCGCCCGCCGGCCGCGCGCTCGTACTCCTTGAGCAGGCTGCCGACCTGGTTGGCGTAGGTCTTGAGCGCCATCGGCATGTCCGCCGACGAAGTGCTCACGTAGAGCTTGAAGGTGACGTCTTTGTCGAGCTTGCCAAGCACGGCCTTCGAGCCGGACGAGAGCGTGTAGAGCCTCTCGGCCGTGAAGTCGCCGCGCAGCTGGAACGAGGCGACCAGCACGTCCGCCGCGACAACGATGACCGCGATCACGACAAGAGCCGCAAGGCCCCTGCCCGCGCCGCGCCGTCCGTCCGTCACGGTCTTGGCCGCCGCGAGCATGAACACGATCATGCCGAGGTAGTAGCCAACGTCCGCCATGTCCACGACGCCGCGCCTGAGAGCCTCGTAGTGCGTAAGAAGCGAGCACGAGGCCACTCCGTCGGTCAGCCACGTCGGCACTCCCCACGCCGCGACCGCGCCGATGACCGGGTCGAACCCGATTATGAGAAGCGCGAAGACGAGCGCGAGCGAGATCACGAAGCCGACCACGCTCGACCTGGAGATAGAGCTTGCGAACGTGCCTATCGCGGACGCCGCGCCCGCGAGCAGGAACGAGCCGAGGTAGCCGCACATCACGGCGCCCCAGTCTGGCGAGCCGAGGTAGCCTGCCGTCAGGGCGACCGGAAACGTCAGCGCAAGCGCGACGCCCATGAACGCCCACGCCGCGAGGAACTTGCCCACAAGCGCCTCGGTCAGCGTCAGCGGCAGCGTCAGCAGCAGCTCAGCCGTTCCGTTGCGGCGCTCGTCGGCCCAGAGGCCCATCGTCGCCGCCGGCACCAGAAGCAGGTACACCCACGGATGCCAGAAGAAGAACGGAGTCAGGTCCGCCTGACGGCGCTCGTAGAACATCGCCACGCCGAACGTCATGAAGCCGATCAGCACGAGGAACGCGACGAGGAACACGTATGCCACCGGCGAGTCGAAGTACGCCTTGAACTCGCGCTTGAAAACGGTCTTGATGTTCTTCATCTTACTTCGCCTCCCCCATCGTAAGGCGGCGGAAGATCACGTCGAGATCTCCGCTCGGATCGAGCGCCTTGAGCTCCGCCACCGAAATCTTCGCGTTGCCGGCCGTGCCTGTCTTCGCCTCGCCGTCGGCGATGACGACGACGTGCGTGCACACCGCGCCGACCTCCTCCAGTATGTGCGTGGAGATGATGACCGCCTTCTTCTCCTCTTCGGCCATGTGGCGTATCATCTTGCGCACCTCGAACTTCTGGTTCGGGTCGAGTCCGTCGGTCGGCTCGTCCATGATGAGGACCTTGGGATCGTTGACTATCGCCGCGGCGAACGCCGTGCGCTGGCGGTAGCCCTTCGAAAGAGTCTCTATCGTCTGCCCGGCGCGGCCGCCGAGCTTCGCCCGCACCATGACGTCTTCGACGGCCTTCTTCGGGTCGCGGCAGCCGCGTATCTCGGCGACGAACAAGAGATAGTCCCTGACCGTCATCGCCTTGTAGCTCGGCGCGGACTCCGGAAGATACCCGAGCGCGGACTTCGCCGCGATCGCGTCCGTCTGGATGTCGTGCCCGTCAATGGAGGCGGTTCCCGCCGTAGGAGGCAGAAAGCCCGTGATCATTCGCATCGTAGTCGACTTTCCGGCGCCGTTCGGCCCGAGAAAGCCCAGCACTTCGCCCGGCGAGACGGTGAAGGACACTCCCTTCACCGCCTCGAAGCCGCCGAAGCTCTTCCTGAGGTTCTTTACTTCTAGCATGGCGTTCTCTGTTGTTTCTCCAGTTTTCCCGTGAAAACTTTCTGCGTATTATACCAAAAACGCGCGCACTTCGCCCTTCCCGGGCGTCAGAACGCGTCCGCCGCGTCCTTCACGCGGTTCCTCCGCCTCTCGGCCGCGGACTTGCGGGCTTCGGCGCGTATCGCCTCCGTCTCGTCCGCCGCAGTGGTCAGAAGCGAGTCGTCCCACGCGACAAGCACGGTCTCGTAGTCGCGCGACGCGCCTGCAAGGCAGACGGTCACGTACCGGCCGAGCCCGATGTCGAAGGTGTACACCGGACGGCACCAGCTGCGCGGCCTCGCCCATGTGTTGTACCTCTTCTCCAGAGCCTCGATCAGGTAGTGCCTCCTCCAGCTCGTGCCTGGGTCGACCGCGTCCTTCGCGCACGCGTAGACCTTCACGACCTTGTGGGTCTTCGGCGTCACGTAGACGTAGTAGTCGTCGAAGCCGGCGAGAGGCTTCTTCGGAGTGAACACGGCCCTCACAAGCGTCGGCTCGTCGGCGTCCTGCACGAAGTTCGTGCCCTTGAACTCCTCGCCGAACTTGAGGCCCATGAACCCGTCGTTCGCGGCCGCCTCGCCCTTCGCGCCCGCCGACGAGATCGGCGGCTTCGCCGTAAGCGAGCTCATGCCCTCGTCGCCGACGGGATAGCTCTGCGCATATTCGCTCGTCGTCGTCGCGAGGATGTTCCCGTCGGCGTCGAGCGTCGTGCGCGTCTCGCGGCGATGCTCGGTCACGAGGTTGCCGTTCGTCGAAACCGTCATCTCGGTGAACGACCTCGACACCGACCCGTTCTCGTTCGTCACGACCGAGGCCTCGGACGACTTCTGCGAGACGTCCTTCTTCTCGGCCAGACTCGTCGCGGCGTAGCCGATGACCGCCGAGACCGCGAACACCGCCGCAACCGCCACCGCCGCCTTCAATTTGCTTTCGTTCATAACAACTGCCCTTCCTTTCCTCGGTTTCCCGATTTGACGGAGGACATTATAGAACATCTTTGTTAACGGATTGTGAACGCAGAGCAGTTTCCGCCGCGCGCCTTCACGACGCGGCGGCCGCGGCAGGAATCGCCGCCGAAAGCGAACGGCCGCGATTGCCGTACGAGTCTAGCGGCGTCACGGTGACGGTCGCGGCCCCTTCCGGAAGCGAAGCGAGCGGCACGACTGCGGAGACGTCCTTTGCGAACTTGCCGTGCTTCCTCGGGTACATCCCGCCGATCGCGCAGATGCGCACGAAGCCCCTTCCGCCGTTCCTCCCTTCCGCCGCGATCTCGTATTCTTCGACCTGCCCGCCGATCGTCGCGGCGGGGAAGTCAAGCTTGAGCGCGGCGACCTTCTCCCTGGGGACCTTGAAGCCGTCCTTTTCCATTCCCCGCGTAGTCGCCGTCTTGCGCGCGACGGAAAGCTTCGCGTCGGCGGGGAACTCGGCCGGCCTGGCCGCGGCGCCGAGGACGGCGAAGCTGCGCTCGCGCGCCGGCAGCTCGACCACCCAGTCCTCGCCGATCTCGAGTCCGCTGAGAAACTCGCGCTTCGCGAGCACGATGCGGTCCTCGTAGACGCTCACGAGCTGGCCGACGCGGATGTCGGGGCAGGTCGTCTCGTTGGGCATCGTCTTCGGCGCGTCGTACTTGGAGGTATACGACGGACGGTCGCTGCGCTTAACGCCCGGAAGATAGTAGTTGCACCTTCCGTTCTCGTAGCCCTTGGTGTAGAGGTTCGCCCATATCGAGTTCGAGCAGAGGTACCTGAGGGAGCCGGTGGCGACCGAAGTGAACGCGCCTCTCCAGATCGACTGCTCGTTGGTGAGCGGCTCGTGCGAATGGCCAGAGAAGGCTACGGCCTGCGGGAACCGCGAAAGCAGCCTTGTCGCGCTGCCGTCGTCGATGCCCCACGCGCCCTTTCCGTACACTGTGCCGCGGGGATGCGGATGCTGCACGTAGAAGAACGGCTTTGACGGATCGCACTTCTCCATGAGCCCGCGGAATGCGTCGCCGCAGCCCGTGCACGCGGCCTCGGCAATCCCGTTGCACCACACGCCAGGCTGCCAGTGCGAGCAGAAGAAGCTGAAGCCCTTGACCTGCTTTACTGAGTACTGCCGCCACTCCTCGTGGAAGCACATGTCCCACGCCTTCTTCGGATCGGCGTCGATCGCCTCGCGGCGAAGCACCTCTTCGTCCGCGAAGACGGCGTTGCCGCGCTTGAGCCCGAACACGTCGTGGTTGCCGAAGACGAACACGCGCTCGACCTTTCGGCCGTCGGGAGCGCGGTCGTTCGGGAACACGCGGAACCACGCATCGGCGACGGCCTTCAGTTCGCCGACGAGCCCGGTGTCCGCCATGTCGCCGGCGATGACCACCGCGTCCACGCCCTGGTCGCGGTACCAAGCGAAAGTCTTTTCGAGAGTGTCGGTGTCGTATCCGGCCTCAAGCGCCCTGCCGCCAGGCGCGAGCCGGACATGGACGTCGCTCACCACTCCGAAGCGAAGCAGGACGCCGTCGCCGACACCCGCGAAGACGCGATCGCCGCAGGCGCAGAAGCCCATCGCCGCAAGACCCCTGACAAAACCACGACGCGAAACGGCATTCGAGCGGAGATTGTTCATGCAGGAAGATCCTTTCTTAGCTTTTCAGACTTTGGTCGCTTATTATATCAAAATTCAGCATCTTCCGCCTCGCCCAGGCGACCTTCGCTATGCGGGCGAGTTCATTTGGCGAAGTAAGAATTCTCGAGTCTTCCAGTCGGGCTGAAGGAGCAGTCCGGCCCCGGCAGGCAGAAGAACTGCCGCCGCCGGGACTTTCACGCGTGAGCGCGTGCGGGCCGCTACTCTATCGAAATCGACACAGAACCGAGCTTCTTGATCATCGCAGTGCCGTAGCCCCTGCCGCCGATCATGACGCCCGAGACGTTGACCGCTGTCGCCTTCAGCTTGCCGCCGACAACTGAATACGCCTTGAACGATCCCTTGAAAGAGTCGCCCTTCGCAGAGTAAGTGAGCTTCAGTCCCGACGGATTCGCCCCAGCCTTCGAATCGTCAAAGACGCCGCCTTTCATCGTGAGCTTCCCCGCCCTCGCGCCGTCCGCGACAAGCGCGACAGTCGTCGGACCGTCAGTCCGAACAACAGCCTTGCCCCGGTCCGCCGCGCTCATCGTCACCTTCTTCGCGCCGATCTGGGCCGTCGCCTTCACGGACGCCTTTCCGTCCTTCTTCCCCGGCTTCCCGACCTTCACCAGAATCGTCCCTTTCACCTCTCCCTTCGCATCGACGAGATATCCGTTATACTCGCTCGCCGCCATCGTCGGCGCAGGACCGACAACGGAATCGTACAATGCCTCATCAGATTCCGACGAGGACTCCTTCTGCCAATGAGCATAATACGTCACATTGCCCAGCACAACCGTGGAGGAATATATCTGATTGCCTCCTCTGACAGCGGTAAACCATCCGAGAAACTTGTATCCATTCCTCGTAGCCCTCGGCAAAGCCCCAACCGCCGCGCCTTTTGCAACCTTACGCGTTGTCGGCGAAACACTGCCGCCGTTGGCATTGAACGAAACGGTGTATGACTCAATGACGGACACCTCCGTTTCATAGTCCCCCTCGCCCCACATAGCTGTACGCAATCCGAGGGGCATGGCGTTAGCGAAGAGACACGCGAACGCAACGACAAGACTGACGAAGGCTCTCATTGGACCTTCTCCAGTTCCCGACGAGACACAAGAAAGGTCTTGTCCGCCGTTCTCGTAATAGTGAGGATGTTCCGACTTCCAGCTGGAATCGTAAGCGGCTTTGCGCCCTTGAACGTCTCGTAGACATAGCCGCCCGGCAGCGCAACTTTGACGTCCTTCGACGCATTGTTCTCAATCCGAACGACAGAATCGTAGACCTTGCCGTTGACAAGCACGAACTTGTCCAGCACTGTGTCTCCATTCACAGTAACGCTTGCAATGGCCCGGTCCGATGGCACTCCGGCAAGAGAGTAGCGAGCATCCGACACACTGTCCGAGCCTCCATTCGTCGCCGACAAATTCTGCAGGGTCCTGTACCACGATGTCCACAGCAAGTCACAGCCATTAAACGCGTTTTCCGCTATGTTCGTGACGCTGTTCGGAATCGTAACGCTCGTAAGTACACTGCATTTATAGAACGCCTTTTCCCCAATGCTCGTAACGCCGTCGCTAATAATCACGCTCGTAAGTCCATGGCAAACCGCAAACGCCTCATCAGCAATACGCTTGATACTGTTAGGTATCAGAACACTAGTGAGCTTTTCGTTTTCCCCAAGCGAACCATCACAAATGCCACGTGCACCAGTCAAATCAAGACTGCCAGAAAAAAAGTCCGTGTAGCCAACCGTCCAACCATCCACTAACATCACGCCGGGAATAGAGGCCGTATCATAAAGAGCGTCGAAAGACGAACGCTTCAAGCCCTATCCTCGTTACGCTGTTCGGTATCGTCACGCTCTTAAGCCCGCTACAGCCCCAGAACGCAGCCCCCCCCGATGTTCGTCACGCTGTTCGGTATCGTCACGCTCGTAAGCCCGCGGCAACCGGAGAACGTTTGATACCCGATGCTCGTTACGCCCTTACCGATCGTCAAGCTCGTAAGCCCGCGGCAACCGGAGAACGTTTGATACCCGATGCTCGTTACGCTGTTTCCTATCGTCACGCTCGTAAGAGAACTGCAATTGTAGAACGCATAACGACCGATGCTCGTGACGCTGTCCGGTATCGTCACGCTCGTCAGCCCGCTGCAACCGGAGAACGCAGAAGAACCGATGCTCGTCACGCTGTCCGGTATCGTCACGCTCGTAAGCCCGCTGCAGCCAGAGAACGCAGAAGACGCGATGCTCGTTACGCTGTTCGGTATCGTCACGTCACCATTTACACCCGAAATAAGAGTTTCGCCGTCCTTAGAAACCAACAAACCATTTACCGACCGAAAATTGGCGTTGCCAGCATCAACCACAATCGACATCAGCCCACTGCAACCACGAAACGCTTCACCACCGATGCTTCTCACGCTGTTCGGTATCGTCACGCTCGTAAGACCGCTGCAGCCAGAGAACGCAGAAGACGCGATGCTCGTTACGCTGTTCGGTATTGTCACGCTCGTAAGCCCGCTGCAACCGTAGAACGCATAATCTCCGATGCTCGTGACGCTGTCCGGTATCGTCACGCTCGTAAGGTTGGCGCAGTCGTAGAACGCATACAGCCCGATGCTCGTAACGCTGTCCGGTATCGTCACGCTCGTTAGCCCGCGGCAATCGGAGAACGCTTCATCCGCGATACCACGAACACCTGTCAAATCGAGGCTGCCAGAAAGCGAATCAGTATATCCAGCCGTCCATCCATCCACCAACTTCACGCCAGGAATAGTTGTCACGTCATAAAGAGCATCACTGCAACCGGAGAACGCAGCATACCCGATGCTCGTCACGCTGTTCGGTATCGTCACGCTCGTAAGACCGCTGCAACCGTAGAACGCAGAATACCCGATGCTCGTCACGCTGTCGGAAATGACAACCTTCGTGATTGAACTATACGCAGCCGGGAAAATGGCCGACAATCGATTCATGCAAACATATTGAGGAATCGTCACGCTCGTCAACCCGCTGCAACCATAAAACGCAGAAGACTCGATGCTAGCGACGCTGTCGGGTAACACCACGCTCGTCAACCCGCTGCAACCGTAGAACGCGCCATACCCTAGTGACGTTTCATCCGTAACCACAACAGTCTTCAATGAAGAGGGAATGTAGTATGTCTCATACGACGAACTTGAATAGCATTGCGCCGTTGCTGTCCCGTCAGAATAAGATGACGAGCCGAAGATGTAGCCGAACAGGGAATCGCGTGAACCGGAGTTGCCGCGCCTGGCTCCGACAAACGGCAATGTCATTGTCTCCAATCCGCTACAACCGGAGAATGCCGATTCTCCGATGCTCGTCACACTATCCGGTATCGTCACGCTTTTCAGACCACGGCAATAGGAGAACGCATAAGACCCGATGCTCGTCACAGTATAATCACCGAGTTTAGAAGGTATCGTCAACACCCCAGTGGTTGATGATGGTACTGCCGAACTTGATGACGTCCCCCCGCCAAGCGATGCTTCGCCATGCGACACGGTGTACGTCCACGTTATGCCATTGACGGTAGTTTGGTTCGCAAGCGATGGCAACGCGAACATGCTTGTCAAAAGCGATATCATTGCAACGCAACAAGATTCTTTGCCCATATTCCGTCTACTCCGTAGCATCACATTTGTAATTTTTGTAGCGCTGCCATCCCATGGGCGGGATGGTAGCGCTACAACGTATCAGTTCACCTTGCCCGGGTCTTCAGCACCGACACGATAGATTTCATACCTAAACGGATCAACCTTGTCGCTGACATACATGGCAAAAATGTATATCTCAGATTCGTCTTTGCGCTGGAAGCATTCGATGTCACTCTTTAGTTCTTTGAATTCTTCGACAGACAGATTGCGCGAAATCAGCATCTTCAGCCGCGACTTCGCCTGTACTAGTTTCTGGAAGTCGTAACGGATATCACCCATGTTCTCTGCCCATTCGGATTCAAGGACAAGCGCAACGTCTGTCATGCGGTTCGGCCAATCGCTCTTTTCTTCCATGTACCAGATCAGATCGTAAAGCCACTCGCCTTTCATTGTTTCAGGCCAGGGACAGACACCATAACCAATATCCAGGCCCAGTGTCGCAAGTGTCTTTAGGCACTCGTGCGTCCACTCCTTGTTACCCGCATTGACATCAGCTGAAAGTCTCCGCGCGACAACATTCAATGAACTCATTATACATCCAATCAACCCTGACTCCACAGAAGATATCTTGGGCATTTTACTTCTCCTTTTCTTCCGCGCCAGTTTCATTCACACGTTGACACCCTCGGCGCACGACAGGTGGCGTGCCGTTTCCTATTTCAGACATCGGAGCGGTGGTGGAAACAAAATAGCACCTCCTTCGATGCATCGAGTGAGGTGCGTAGGATGAACCTTTGAAGATACACCGAAGGAGGCGAAACTGCACGAAGGCAGTGCTTCTTCTGTGCGTCTTCAAGTGAGAGTTTCCTACGCTTTCATTCGACGCGTCCCAAACGCGGCAATGGCTACTTTTTCTTCACCACCAACCCGCGCGGGAAATCTGTATGCCTCACCCTTTTACAGGCAAGACGAAATCATTATACCCCATCCCATCGGTGGATGCAAGGACGATTTTACAATTATAAATTTGATAAAAAAGGTCAGACCTGTTTTATCAGATCGCTACGAATGAAATGGGGGACGAACGGAGGGAGAATGATCCCCAACATCGTTTCCCTGCCGGTTCCAAGCCTCATTTCACGATCTCCCAATGGCCGGTTTTCTTTGAACCGGCGCGGCGGATGAATTTGAGTTTAATCAATGTGGCAGTTGCCATTGCTATCGTAGCACGAGACAGGTCAAGCTTTGCAGACAAACCTTGTTGCGTCATGAATGGATCTTCAACAATAGCCCCAAAGACACGTCGAACAGATGAATTTAGGCCAGACCAGTCTTTTATTGTCTGGATATTGTCTAGACTAGACATTAAATCAGGCTTATTGTCTAGTTTATTGTCTAACTTATTGTCTAGTTTAATGTCTATTCTTGGCTCACCTTGGGCCGATTTCGGGTCAGACTTGGGCCGATTTTGGGTCGGGGTTGGGCCGACTTGGGGTGCTCCTTGTACGGGTTCTGTACGGGTTGTGTTCAGGTTCTGGTCGGGTTTTGTACGGGTTATTTTCGAAACGGATTGATTGGATTCGGTGGCGATGTTCACGATAGTTTTTTCAGGGTCAAACTCCTCGCGGATGACAGGAGTGGCAAATCCATGCTGTTCCCAGAGAGCGTACAGATTGCTCAGCCCAGTACCCGAGCGCTCGCCGATTCCAATCAGGGAGAATATGTTGAACACTTGCGCATTTCTTGGATCGCTTCTGCCGCCCTCTATGGCGATTTCCTTGCTGATGCGCATCGTTCCCGGATTCGAGACCTGTATCTCGTTGAACCGCTTCTCGACCACGATTCCCTGCCGCCCATGGTAATCGGCGTGTATGAGCGCGTTCGCAACAACCTCGCGCACGGCCTCGTGGACATCCGTCTCGTCGATTCGTCTGTCGTTCTTGTCAAGCGCAAACGGAGTCTTTACGCCACTTGTCACCTTGTCGTATATCCGGTAAAAGAAATCGACAAGGTTCCCGCTCCAGGTGGGATCGCTGGAACATACCCTGTCGCCCCAACGTGCCGAATCTGCCGACCGCTCTCGATAGTCGAGGAAGTAGTTCGGCAGCTCGTGCATAATCGTCACGAAATCGCCAAAGCAATCCAGCCCGGCAATGTTCGGGTGAAGGTTGCCGTCATCTCCCCTGCCGAGCGCACCTATCTTCTTCATGAACTCCTCATCCGACAATTTGTTCCAGGCGAGACGGGGACGGAAACGAGAAAATTCCTCTCGGTAATGCCGTATTGAGTCTGGATTCAGATCAGCAACGGTAAGCGATTCCAAAACGGTCGCATCGGCGGTAACGTCGCTCGCATCGCGCAGCATGGCAAGCACCCCTTGCATTCGGTCTGTACAATCTCGCCCTGCTTTACGAGTCGCGCAATCTGTTTCGCTGTCAATTTCATAATGCTGCATATGCCACGTGCTCCATGCGCACCCCTCTCGCACAGGCGACCTGGCATCTTGTCCTTGGAGAAGACAAAATCATTATACCGCACCATGGCAGAGGGCGCAAGCGGGAATTTGGTCAAGCTGACGGCTGAATCGCGCGGAGCTCCAGGCGTGACGTTAGCGAAGCCTTCAGTCAAAGCAGCGCAAGGGCCAGTGCTGCCAGAACGCAGACGAACGCCAGAAGACGGCGATAGAGCGGCACAGGCTCTTCAGGCGGTTTCTTGTCACCCTCCAGAA
>JAEEZC010000259.1 GCA_016288465.1 Verrucomicrobiota bacterium
AGCGTCTGGGGCGTTGCCGAGACTGCGAACGGCTGCGCAAACGTCGTCTCCCAGAACCCGTTGGTGTCCGTCGTGGCGTTCGCAGTCTGATTGGCAAAGTGCACGGACACGCTGCGGCCCGGGGCGTCCTTGCCCCAGACGGTGATGTTCTTCCCTCGCTGGAGGACCATGTGGTCCTGCCAGTATGCGGAGACCGCGAGATCTCCCGCCGCCGCAAAGCCCACCGCCAGAGCGCCGAGCACCACCGACAACATTGTCTTAATTTTCATGCTTTCCTTTTTGCAGATTGTTATATGTCCAGCGTCACCACGATTATACACCCGACCACTCGCTTTTGAAAACCCCTCCAACTGGAGGGTGTGGATTTGCAGGCTTAGACTATGATGGCGAGCTACGGGGGCGACAGTCGGGCGAGCTGTCGCCCCCCGTAGCGAGATTTGTGTGTGGCCAAAAGTTGAGTTGCCAGTGGCCAAATTTGCTTTGACTATGGGCAAAAGTTGAGCTCCATGTGGACAGACACGAGAAATGACGCCATTTCACCACAGAAATGACGCCATTACTATGGTGAAATGACGCCATTTCTCTCTGTAATGGCGCCACTTCTCATGCCAGGCCACTGACCAAACGGAATTTGGCCGCTTAGCAAAGCAAATTTGGCCGCTTAGCAGAGCGAATTTGGCCGCTATCGTGTGCGTCCAGAACATACCGAGCTGGGCCGGTCGTCCAGCCTGAACATACGGGACAGCCTGGCCTCCAGCCGCCCATGTACCAACTCTAGTTCTTTGATATATGATATAATTCCGACATGAGGAAGACGATCCTGACGTTCGTGTGCGCATTTTCGGCAATCGCGCTTGCCGATCCCCCTGGCGCACCAACCAAAACGGACATCAGGTCGATGATGAACGTCTGGGACAGCACTGCGCCGGGATACCACAATTTATTTACAGTGACAGGCACAGTCCACACTGTCGACAAGTCAGGCAGCGACCCGTCAACCATTGCATGTTTCGTCATTGACGACGGCGAACTGCTTTTATCCGTCTTCAACAGAACTGAGCCGTCCCACGTCGTGCATCCCGGCGACCGCATTGTCGTCAACGGAATCTTCGGACTGAAGAAATGCGCCTACGGCAACGAACCATATGCTGTCGCGCATGAAATCCAGATTCTCGGAGCCGGCGCCGCGGTCAAGCCAGTTCCAAGGAAGCTCCAGGACCTCTCGAGCATCAACGACAACCTGCGGCGCATCCAGACTACGGGAACAGTCATCGACTGGCGCACAAGCGACGACGATCCAAACTACCTCTGCCTGACCTTGAAAGACGGTCCGACAACCATGCCGCTTCTAATCCCAGCGACAGCCCCCGAAGCCGTCAACCGACTGCTGGAGTCACAAGTCTCAGTCGTCGGCGCGTTCAACTGGGCGCTTCCGTCTGTCCGCAGATATGCGAGGCCGTTGATCGTCTCCAGGCTAGAGGACATCACGGCGCTGTCCCCTCCTCCTCCTGCGCAGGACATCCCTTTCCTGGAGCGAAAGATATATCTGACGCCCAAGGACATTCTCGCGCTCGGCAAGCGTAAGATCTGCGGCGAAATCATCGCAGTCTGGCAAAAGTGCAATCTGCTGCTGCAGGACGACGACGGACGCATAGTCCGTGTCAAGCTTTCGCGCCGCAACGAGACGGACCCGATTCCCGGCCTTCGTGCAACGATCTGCGGATACCCGGAAACCGACCAGTTCAACATCATCCTTGGCACGGCGACGATCTCTTCATGCTCACCAAGGGCATCAGCGCCGCGATCTCCAGTCCGTCTCTCATCCCTGTCCGATATCATCGGCCAGAACCAGTCCGGCGCAGCGACCTTCACGCCGTCCTACTACGGGAAACTCGTCACACTCAGCGGCACGATCCGGAACCTGCCCTCGCCCGGCAACGCGGAGGGACGCATCGGACTCGACTGCGACGGCCGTCTCATCCAGATAGACACAAGCGCCTGTCCCGGAGCTGCCGAGGGACTGGAACTTGGATGCCGCATAGAGGCGACAGGCGTCTGCCTTCTTGAGACAAACGACTACGACGCGCAGGCCGACATGCCCCACATCAGCGGACTGACGCTCATACTGCGAAGTAGAGACGACATCGTCGTCATATCGCATCCGCCATGGCTGACTCCGACGAGGTTCCTGATCATCCTCTCCGCGATGGCGGGCGTGCTTGTCCTCGTCCTCATCTGGAACGCCTCGCTGCGCGTCCTCGTCGAACGGCGCGGACGTGAGCTCGCGCGGAAGCAGGTCGAGGCGACCCATGCGAAGTTCAAGGCGATCGAACGAATGCGCCTCGCGACAGAACTTCACGATTCCGTCGTCCAGAACCTGACAGGCGCGGCGCTGGAGATACGCGCGGCGCTGGCGGCATTGCCCGCGGCGGGCAAGGTCTCGGCCCCGCACCTCGACATAGCGCTCAAGACGATCAACTCCTCGCGTGCAGAGCTCAGAAACTGCATCTGGGACCTCCGCAACCAGGCGCTCGAGAAAAATGACATCGACGAAGCCATCCGCATCACCCTTCAGCCGCACATCGTAGATGCAAAGCTTCATGTGCGCTTCAACGTGCCGCGGCGGAAGATACCCGACAACGCGTTTCACAACATCCTCTGCATTATCCGCGAACTCGTCATAAACGCCGTGCGCCATGGCCACGCGGCCACGCTCAAGGTCGCGGGAACCATCGACGGCGACAGGCTTCTCTTCTCCGTCGCGGACGACGGCTCTGGATTCGACCCCGCGACCCGTCCAGGCATGGAGCAAGGTCATTTCGGGCTTGAAGGCGTGATGGAGCGGGTGAAGGCCCTGGGCGGCACGGCCGACATCGCAAGCGCGCCCGGCAAAGGAACCCGCATCGCAATCAACACGCCACTTCCCGAAGAGGACTGACAATGAACTGCGTTCCCATGGAAATGGCAACGGTTTTGCCCACAGCAATCACATCCTTTATCGGTGCCATTACAGGGCCAATGGCAAAACAAGGGGGAATAGATCGACTTATGACGCAAGACGCCAAAAGCGAAAGAAAGGAACGAGAGGCATGAGATGTCCCGTCTGTCGGAAAGAGCTGTATGACAACGGCGACCGTTGGTTCAACTGCCCTTTCTGCGGTGCGCAGGCGGAAGGCTCCGGAACTGCGCCGAAGGAAGAGGCGGAAACTCCGGAGATGCGCTGCCGGAGGCTGGAGCGCGAACTGGCGCTGCAGAGAGTGAGGGCCGAGATTGAAGAGCAGAGCGCCAACGATCACTTCTGGTGCAGAGGCGGCAATCCGTTCTCCATGGTCTACAGACAGACCGCACGCAATGCCCTGGATCGCGGCGACATTGAATCGGCGAAAAGGAATCTGGCCAAGGCGGAGAAGTCGACCTGTATTGGCTGCCTGCTGTACATAGCCGTGTTTGTCGCGATGCTCGTCGCCGCGGCGGCTTCAAAGCTATAGCAGGTGACGTTCACACCACGACCTCGAGTCCGTCGTAGGCAGCCTTGAGAGGCGCGGGCAGCGTGGCGTCCAGCATCGCCTGCGAACCGTGCTGGGAGCGAATAAGATGTGTGATCCAGACCGGACGCCCGGCCGGCGGGCGGTAGCGGCCAGTCTCAAGAAGCGCGCGGGCGGTTCGTGCGACCAGGTCGACAGAGGAATGGGAGAAGAAGAAACGAGGGTCGTTCTCGTGTCCGAGCCCTGCTGTCGCCTCCATCACGAATGCCGTTATCGGCCGCCTGGCATTCCGCTCAAGTCCGGCATATTTCAGCGCATCCCTCGGAATGCCGCAGGTGTCGGTCGCGTAGAGAAGGCGCGCCGCGCCCTTCTCTACGACATACATGGCGCAGCGTTCGCCCTTCCGCCGCGTGCTGTGGTTTGCGGGCAGCGCGACGAAGGCGACGCCGGACTCCTCGATGCGCTCTCCGAAGGCGATGCCCCTGACCTCCGGCACCGGACGCCCTTTCGCCGCATCCCTGAACTTCGCCGTCGCAACGTCCGCCCACGACTTGTGGCAGTACGCGCGCTTGACGCCGAGGTCCAGTGCGGCGGCGGCGCTGAAGTGGTCGCGGTGCGAATGCGTGTAGAACACGGCCTCGGGCCGACATCCTCCGGGAAGCATCTCGCGGTTGCGCGCCGTGAGGTCGACGAGCACCTTGCCGTCCACAATAACGCTGGCGAAGCGCCTCACGTCTCCGTACTGGTTCGGGCCGTCCTCCCAGTCGATGGCTCCGGTTCCCAGGAAGCGGAGCCTCAGGCCGTCTGCCGCAGGCGCAGGCGTGTCGTCGGACGCGAACGAGCGCGTCGCGAGAACTGCGGCGGAAATCGCGCCGCCTATGAATGATCTTCTTCTTATGTTCATGGCTGAACTGTTGCGGTCTCAGGTTCGAGGCATATGTTACCAAAACCCCTGGAGTCTTGCAATTGCAATCCCTGCTCGCGAACTTGCATATGCCGTCCGCCCTTGCCTTTGTCCGCGCCATATCGTATAATGGTCGCCATGCAACGGAAGAACGTCTTGGTGATGGTCAGCCCGATGAGCCATCCTCGCATGCAGGGCATCGCGCGCTTCGCAAGGGAGCACGACTGGAACCTGATGATCCAGGACAGGCTCGGCTACCATCCCCTGGCCTGGAACGGGGACGGCGTCATCGCGACGCTGAGGTCCGACGCGGTCACGGTTTCGTGCATCTCGCGCCTGATGAAGCGGGGCGTCCCGGTAGTGGACCTGACCATCTCGCGTCCCGACGTCTCCGTTCCCCGCGTCACATCCGACCACGAGGCGATCGGGCGACTTGCGGCCGAGCACTTCATGGAGCGCAACTTCCGCAACGTGGTCTGGTTCTCCGCGGACTGGGGCAACGTGCACGCGATGCGCTTCAGCGGGCTTTCCATGGGGCTAGGCCAGTCGCCGGCGCGTTGGGTGCTTGCGGAGTCCCTGCCAAAGTCGCGGCAGAGGGACTGGACGACCTTCAAGAAGCAGCTTCGCAAGATGCTGGAGACCGAGAGGAAGCCCGTCGCCGTCCTCTCGTACGACGAGACCGACGGCGCGCGGCTGCTCAACGCGGCGCTGGAGCTGAACATATCCGTTCCGGAGGAGCTGGCGATTCTCACGATCGGCAACAACAGGGTCATCTGCGAGAACCAGTCCGTTCCGCTTTCGTCGATCGACCAGAACCTTGAGCTGGGCGGCTACAGCGCCGCGGCGCTGCTCGACAGGCTGATGGCGGGCGAAAAGGCGCCGAAGGAGCCGCAGCTCATCCCGCCGGCGGCCATCGCCGTCAGGCGATCGACGGAAGTAGTCGCGGTAGCCAACGACACGGTGCGCGCCGCAATGGAATACATATCGAAGTCCCTCGACCGGCCGATAGGGTCGCCTCAGATAGCGGAGTTCCTAGGCATAAGGCGGCCCGTCCTCGACGCGCTCTTCCGCGAGCATCTGATGCGCTCAGTCGGCGAGGAGATTCGCAGGCAGCGCTTCGCAAAGGCGAAACTGCTTCTCTCGACGACCGGCCTGCCCATAGCGGAGATCGCAAGGCAGACCGGCTTCTGCACTCCGTCGCACCTGACGAACACCTTCCGCTCGGCAACCGGCGTCACGCCAAAGAAATGGCGCGCGCCGACCAGGGCCTGAACGCCCGCCTCCCTGCATCACGCCCTCGGAAGCCCGGCAGCATGGCCTTACGCGTTGCCGCGCGCGCCGCGGGCCGCGACAACCGCTGCAAGGCGCTCCTGCTCGGTCGCGGTGGAGCGCGGCGTCGCAAGCGAGACGGCAACGCCGGCCGCAAGGGCGATGGCGGTGGAAGGAATCGCAGGTCCGCCGAAGGCAAGCCTGACCCAGTCCGCGAACTGCGGCGCCAGCAGCACCACAAGCCCGAAGATCGTGCCGGACAGGACGGACGCGTACGCGCCCTGCCACGTCGCGCGGCGCCAGAAGCGGCCTAGGAGCATCGTCACTCCCACGCCAGGCAGCAGAGAGCCCACGACCTTCTGGAAGTACGCGATCACGTCGCCGACGAAGAGCGTCACCACAAAGGCCATGGCAAGCGCGACGAGAAGCGCGACGCGGCTCGCGAGCGCGTAGTTCTTCTCGGCTATGCGCCGCCCGGTTATCGACGGTATCACGTCCGTAAGCAGTATCGTAACGCCGGATATCGCGTCCGAACCGCCGCTGGACATCGTGGCAGACATGCCGCACACGAGGAACATGAGGCCGAAGGCCGGGCCGAGCACGTGGGTCGCCATGTACGAGAACGCGTAGTCGCCCGACTCGAGCGTATGGCCGTTGTGCACCATGATCGCGTAGGCGCTCATGCCGATCAGCGCGGTTACGAAGCTCCAGACGAACATCATCCCGCTCTGGCCGAGGAAGGCGCGGCGGGCGACATTCTCGTCGCGCGAGGTGTAGATTCGCGTGCGGTACGTCGGCGTGCCGACGACGCCCATGACAGTCGAGAAGACAAGGGCGACTGCCGCGAGAACGCCGTAGCTCCCCAGCCCGTAGAAGCCCATCGCCCCCGGCTTGCCGGCCGCGGCGAACGTGCGGGATATCTCCTCGTAGCCGCCCGCCAGCGGAAGAGCCTTGCAGGCGATGAAGGTGAAGCCGCCGATGATCGCGCAGAACTGTATCGCGTCAGCCTTCACAACGGCCACGTAGCCGCCGACGAACACGTACGCGCCGAACCCGCATACCGTTATCAGCTTGCACCATGTCGGATCGATGCCCAGCACGTACGACAGGTACTTCGAGCCGCCGTTTACGTGGTTGCCTATCCAGATGATCTCGATGACGAACATCATGAAGCCCATCAGCTGCCGCACGCGCCTGTCGCCGCCGTAGTAGTACTGCGCCTCTTCGCTCATCGTCACGAAGTTCTTGCTGCGCACGGGCACGAAGGACGAGAGGACGAGCAGGCCAAGCGCGCTGCCGAGGCCGAAGATCGCCCCTCCCCATCCATGGCAGAACCCGTCCCCGATCGCCCCGATCGACGAGCCGGTGCCGATGATGGTTGCGCCGAGCGTGCAGAATATGAAGAACAGGCTCATGTCGCTGCCGCCCGTCAGGAACTTCTCGCCGTCGCGTTTGCCGCGGCTGCCGAAGAACCCCACGCAGACGACGAACGTCATCCACGCGATGAAGCCGCCGAGGAACAGCGGCACGTACTTTGGATCAAGCATAGCGCTATTTGTCATGCCGCAGATTATACATCATGCGGAAGGCCCCGCCATACAAAAAACGCAATAATTTTTTTGTATGGCGCCGCGACAGGCCGCGCGGCCTCACCTCTCGAAGCCGGAAACCTTCGTCTCAAGGCACGACGCGTCGATGCGCGCGACTCCGCGCGGACGCCTCTCCAGGCGCCAGCTCCCCTCTTCGTCGCGGCGGAACATCCCCGGATACGGAGCCACCGGCATCTCCACGCTTCCGTCGCGCCACTTGACCATGATCCTCTCCGGCGCGCGCCCCTTCTCGCACCAGCCGAGAAGAAGGTCCTTCATCTGTCGTCCGGACGGCGAACCCGTCAGAACGCGCCCCCTGCCGCCGCCGTGCGCGCAGCCGGGCACGCAGAACAGCCGCACGTGCTTCGCGACCTTGCCTATGCCGCCGTTCGCCTCGCAGACCCGCTCGTAGTAGTCCACAATCGGGCCGGGCGGTATCGTCTGGTCCTCCCAGCCCGCCGTCATAATTATCTTTCCGCCGCGCTTCACGAACGCGGAAAGGTCCGTCGAGCAGGCGTTGAACTCCGGCGAAAGCTCCTTGAGATAGAGGTCGATCTGGTCGAAGCCGACGTCCTTCCACCTGGACTGCGGAAAGCCCCTGCCAGCCAGAAAGTGCGGCAGCGAGAGCAGGCTTCCCCAGTGAAAGTTCACTCCGCTGTTCGTGCCGGGCGCAAAGCCGGTGAAGTAGCACCTCCCGCCGTGCACAAGCGGCATGTACAGCGCCTTGAGCCTCGCGGGCCTGTCGCCTTCTCCAAGCGCGGGGCGCTTCGCGACGGCAAGCGCGATGAAGCCGTCGACCTCGCTCTCCGTGAAGCGTCCGTCCGCGACTATGTGCCCTGCGTACGGAGCAGGATCGGTCTTCGCCTTGAACTCGATCGCCGCGTCCGAAACGGCCGCAAGATCCTCCTTCGTGAAGAGCGCCTTGCCGTCCGCATCGTGTGTCTGCCGCCAGAGATGCCAGAGCGCGATTTCGCTGACCGCCGCGTTGTTGTCGGGCAGCACAGAGATTATGCCGTCGTAGTCCGCCGGAAAGCGCAGCGCCTCGCTCATGCCCTGCCTTCCGCCCGTCGAGCCGCCGTTGAAGTAGGCGTGATCGCAGGGCCTTCCGTAGAACGCGGCGACTATCAGCTTGCCGTAGACCGTCATGAGATGCGTCGCGCGCCAGTGGAAGTCGCGCAGCACGCAGTCTGGCCAGGGACGCGACTTGTCCAGGTAATTCGGTCCTGCAGCGGGCGTCCCGAGGTCGGTCGTGACGGCGGCGGTGTCCATTGCGACGTAGGCGTCGAGCTCGGGCAGGGATCCCGCCCTGCCGCTGTTGCCCTGGCCCCAGAGCCTTCCGTCCCACCTCTCCGGCATGGACAGCACCGCGCAGCACTTTATGTCGCTCCCCTTCTCCGGCGCCAGCGTGAAGTCTACGCGCACGAACGCGCCTGTGACGGAAACGGACTCCTTCGCCTCGGCCCTCCACATCTCGAGCGGGTCGGCGCGCTTCGGATCGGACTTCAGGCGCAGGGAGACGTCGGTCACGGAGCAGACTCCGTCCCCGACCGCCCTCACCCGCGAGAAGGCGGTCTCAAGGGCCCCGACCTCAGACGTCGCGGCAAGGGCCTCGCAGGCCAACGCGCAGAACGCAACAAGCGCCGCGCTCGTCGCGGACGCGGCAAAACCGACCATGCCTCTCTTTTCCATTGCCCCGCTCCTTGATTATGGACTACATAACGTACCAGAAAACGCAGAAGAAGTGGCAGATCGTGCCCGCCAGCACGAACAGATGCCACACCATGTGAGAATAGGGAAGCGACTTCCAGAGATAGAACAGGCATCCGACCGTGTAAAGTCCGCCGCCCAAGGCGAGCCACATGGTGCCAAGGCCCCTCAAAGACCTCACGAGCGGAACGATGGCGCACACCGCGACCCAGCCCATCACGACGTACGCGCTTGTGGAGAGGTAGCGGAAGCGTCCTGTCGTGCGCAGCTTGAAGAATATTCCGGCAAGCGCGGCCCCCCACTCGACGCCGAAGATCGTCCATGCGAGACCTGGATGCTCCGGCCTGAGCGTGACAAGGCAGAAAGGCGTGTACGTCCCCGCGATGAGAAAGTAGATCGCCATATGGTCCAT
>JAEEZC010000260.1 GCA_016288465.1 Verrucomicrobiota bacterium
CTCCGTCCCCAGGGGACTCTTCCGCGCCTATCTGTTTGTCCGTGTCAAACCGCCATGGGGTGAGAAGACCTGACCCGCCTGCATATGTTGCACTGCATATGCCTGGCGGAATGCGGCTGGACTCCGCGGCAGATTGCGAATGTTGCACTTTGTTACGCACGGGCGCGGCGGAATATGGTATAATACGCGCCAACAGATGAAAAACCGTTTCGCCATTCGAATTATTATTACACGGCCTGGTGGTCTAACGCCAGCCGCGTGTTCCGTCGCCTGAAGACAGGCAGGGCGAAACCGAAGGGCAGGACGCAGACCACCGGAAGGCCGGTGGTCTGCGTTTTTCTACACAATGGAAATTCAGTCAAAAAAGAAAGGCAAGAGAAGATGAACGAACTACTAAGAGGCATGGCCGCGCGTATCAAGGAACTGCGCGAGATCGGCGGCAATTCGCCGTCGGAGATGGCCCGCCTGACCGGCGTGGACGAGCGGGACTACCTCGCGATCGAGGCGGTGACGATGGACCCCCCGTTCACCTTCCTGCACAAGTGCTCGCTCGCGTTCGGCGTGGACATCAACGCGCTCCTCGAGGGCCACACCGCCAAGCTCTCGCACTTCCAGGTCTGCCGCGCCGGACAGGGCCCGGTGACGGTGAACGAGCGCGGCATCCTCATCCGCAACATGGCCGCGATGTTCAAGGGCCGTCTCGCCACGCCCTACTACGTGACCTACGACTACGACGAGCGCCAGCAGCGCGCGCCGATCCACACCACCACCCACGCCGGACAGGAGTTCGACTTCGTGGTCTCCGGCTCGATGCGGGTGAAGGTGGGCGACCACGAGGAGACGCTGAACGCCGGCGACTCGATCTTCTACAAGTCCTCCACGCCCCACGGCATGGTGGCGGTCGGCGGCAAGAGCTGCTCCTTCATCGCGATGATCATGGCCGGCGACGCCGAGGAGCAGGCGCAGACGATTGTCAGGATGCGCCGGCGCAAGCCCAACGAGCCGCTGCTGGCCGAGAAGTTCGTCAAGTGCGAGGAGGACGGCGACGGCAAGCTCGTCCACATCCGCTACGAGCACGACGACGAGTTCAACTTCGCCTTCGACATCGTGGACGAGATCGCGAAGAAGGACCCGAACCGCCTGGCGATGCTGCACGTCTCGGCGCACATGCGCGAGCGGCGCTTCACCTTCAAGGACATGATGGAGCAGTCCAACCGCGTCGCCAACTACATGAAGTCGCTCGGGATCGGCAAGGGCGACAAGGTGATGCTGATCCTGAAGCGCCACTTCCAGTTCTGGCCGACGATGCTCGCCTGCCACAAGCTCGGCGCGGTGGCGATTCCCGCGACGAGCCAGCTCAAGGCGCACGACCTCACCTACCGCTTCAAGGCGGGCGACGTGAAGGCCATCTTCTGCACGGGCGACGGCGACGTCTCCATCGAGGCCGACGCCGCCGAGAAGGAGATCGGCGCGCACCTCGTGAAGGTGCTCGTCTACGGCAAGCGCGAGGGCTGGCACGACTACAACGCCGAGGTCCCCGCATTCTCCGACGTCTTCGAGCGCACCGCCGACTCGCCGTGCGGAAACGACCCGATGCTCATGTTCTTCACGAGCGGCACGACCGGCTACCCGAAGATGGCGCTGCACAGCTGCAAGTACGCGCTCGGGCACTACGTCACCGCCAAGTACTGGCATCTCGTGGAGCGCGACGGGCTGCACTTCACGATATCGGAGACCGGGTGGGGCAAGGCGCTCTGGGGCAAGTTCTACGGACAGTGGCTGTGCGAGGGCGCGGTGTTCACGTACGACTTCGAGCGCTTCGACGCCGAGAAGGTTCTGCCGATGTTCGAGCGCTACAACATCACGACGTTCTGCGCGCCGCCCACCATCTACCGCATGCTCATAAAGGAGGACATCTCGAAGTACGACTTCACGTCCGTCCGCCATGCGACGACGGCGGGCGAGGCCCTGAACCCCGAGGTGTGGACGCAGTTCGAGCGCGCGACGGGGCTCGAGATCGCAGAGGGCTTCGGCCAGACCGAGACGACGCTTTCGCTTGCGAACCTTCTTGGCGACGAGCTTGAGCCGGGTTCTATGGGCAAGCCGGTGCCGGACTACGGCGTGGACCTCGTGGACACGGAAGGCAATCCCGTTCCTCCCGGGGAAAACGGCGAGATCGTCGTCAGGACCGACAGGGCCAATCCGCACCCCGGCATCTTCCTCGGCTACTACAAGGACCAGGAGAAGACGGACGAGGTGTGGCGCGGCGGCTTCTACCACACGGGCGACCTCGCATGGAAGGACGAGAACGGATACTACCACTACGTCGGGCGCGCGGACGACGTCATAAAGTCTTCGGGCTACCGCATCGGGCCCGCCGAGATCGAGAACGTCATCATGGAGCTGCCGTTCGTCCTTGAGTGCGGCGTCTCCGCCGCGCCGGACCCGATCCGCGGGCAGGTCGTCAAGGCGTCGATCGTGCTTGTGAAGGGCGTGCAGGGCACGGACGTGCTGAAGGAGGAGGTGCAGCGCTACGTCAAGGAGCACACGGCTCCCTACAAGTATCCGCGCATCGTCGTGTTCCGCGACCAGCTGCCGAAGACGATATCCGGCAAGATACAGCGCAATCTGCTCTGAGCGGACGGGGGCGGACGGGGCGGATCGGAGCGCCCCGTCCGCGCGGCGAGCGACGCGCACGGCGGCCTGATCTTTTGGTATAATATGCGGAAGTAAGACATTCCGCAAATGGAGACATCAGACATGGCTTCACCTCTCGTGGGTATTGTGATGGGGTCGGATTCCGACTGGCCCCTCGTGAAGAAGGCTTGTGACACGCTTGACAAGTTCGGCGTCGCATATGAGACACGCGTCATCTCGGCGCACCGCACGCCTGACGTTGCCATAGAGTACTCGAAGACCGCCGAAGGGCGCGGGCTCAAGGTCATCATCGCCGCGGCTGGCGGCGCGGCCCATCTCGGCGGCGTGCTTGCGGCGGCAACGGTCCTTCCCGTCGTCGGCATTCCGGTCGCTGGCGGCGCGCTGAACGGCCTTGACGCGCTCTATGCGACGGTGCAGATGCCGTCGGGCGTGCCTGTCGCGACGGTCGCATGCGGCAGCGCCGGCCCTGTGAACGCGGCGCTTCTCGCAGTCCAGATTCTCGGCACCGCCGACGCGGCGCTTCGCGAGAGGTTCCATGCGCACAAGGAGGAGCTTCGCGCAAAGGTCGCCGCCGCGAACGAGAAGATCCATCAGGCATGAAAAGGGCGCTGGTCACGGGCGGCGCGGGCTTTCTGGGAAGTCATCTCTGCGAAAGGCTGCTCCGCGACGGGTACGAGGTCGTCGCACTTGACAACCTCTACACCGGGTCGAGGTCCAATCTCGCATCGTTCTCCGGCAGCCCCGCCTTTTCGTTCGTCGAGGGCGACGTCATCGAGCTGGACAGGCTCGCTTTCGGCGGCTCTCCGCTTGCGGAGAGGTTCGACGAGATATACAACCTCGCATGCCCAGCTTCGCCTGTCCACTACCAGTCCAGGCCGGTTTTCACGACGAAGACGTCGGTGTTCGGCGTCCTCAACTGCCTTTCGCTTGCGATGAGGGACGGCGCGAAGCTTCTGCACACGTCGACGTCGGAGGTGTACGGCGATGCGCTCGTCCATCCGCAGAACGAGCTCTACTGGGGCAACGTCAACACGATCGGCGTGCGCAGCTGCTACGACGAGGGCAAGCGCGTTGCGGAGACTTTCGTGGCCGACCATGTAAGGGAGTTCGACGTTGACGTGCGGATGGTCCGGATATTCAACACCTACGGGCCGCGCATGCATCCGCAGGACGGGCGGGTTGTGTCCAACTTCATAATGCAGGCGCTGAGGGGCGACGACATAACGATCTACGGCGACGGCTCCCAGACGAGGTCCTTCCAGTACTGCGACGACCTTATAGACGCTTTCCGCGCGTACATGGAGCTGCCGAAGGAAAGGGTGCGGTCGTTCGCGGCGGAGCATGGGCTCGGCGCGCCCGTCATAAACACGGGCAATCCGGGCGAGTACACGATAAGGGAGCTTGCCGAGATGACGCTTGCGCTGCTGCCCGAGTCGAAGTCTCGCCTTGTGTTCCGTCCGCTTCCCGGCGACGATCCGAAACGCCGCAGGCCCGACATTGCCCTTGCGCGCGAGCTTCTTGGCTGGAATCCGTCGGTTCCTCTCCGTGAGGGTCTCGCGAAGACCATCGAGTATTTCAGAAACACACAGAAAGCATAGACCACAACATGGATATCGTTTGCCTCGACCTTGAAGGAGTGCTTGTCCCGGAGATCTGGATTGCGTTTGCGAAGCAGACCGGGATCCCGGAGTTCTCGCGCACCACGCGCGACGAGCCGGACTACGACAAGCTCATGCACTACCGCATGGACCTGCTGGACCGCCACGGTCTCGGCCTCAACGAGATAACGAAGGCGATTTCGGGCATAAAGCCTCTCGACGGCGCCAAGGAGTTCCTGGACAAGCTGAGGGAGCGCACTCAGGTGCTCATCCTGTCGGACACTTTCGAGCAGTTCGGGCGCCCGCTCATGAAGCAGCTCGGCTGGCCCACGCTCTTCTGCAACACGCTTTCGACGGATGCGAACGGGCGTGTCGTCGGATACCATCTCAGGTGCCAGCACACAAAGCTCACCACGGTCAAGGCACTCCAGAGCTGCGGCTTCGAGACGATCTGCGCCGGCGACAGCTTCAACGACCTTGAGATGATCCGCGCGTCGAAGGCCGGCTTCCTCTTCCGCACGACCGATGCGATCAAGAAGGCCAATCCTGACCTTCCTGCGTTCGAGACCTACGACGAGTTCCTGAAGGGCGTGCTGGGAGCTCTCGGATGAGCGGAACGAGACGGGCGCATAGATGACAGCGGCGCTGACCATCATCCTGGCGGCGGTCAACATCGCCTTCCCGAGGCCGGGCGCGAGTCTGCCCGCCATCGACAGGTGCTACGTGATTGGCGCGGCGCCGCCTGGCACGACGAACGTAGTCGTCCAGGGACGTCCTGTCGCCGTCCATCCGCTCGGCGGATGGGTTGCGATGGTCGATCTCGTGCCGGGCACCAACACAGTTGCGGTGGCCGACACGAACGTCACGTTCACGGTGGCCGCAAAGCGGGCCTCCTCCGCCTCGTCTGCGGCACCGCCGCCGCGCAAGTACGAGAAGCTTCCGTACGCCGCCGACGAGCTTCGCGTCTGCAGCACGAATCTCGTCGTGATAGACCCTGGCCACGGAGGCGACGATACGGGCGCGCTTTCGCCGCACTCGCTGCCGGAGAAGGACGCGAACCTGCGCATGGCGAAGGCGGTCAGGGCCGAGCTGGAGAAGCTTGGCTACAAGGTGGAGATGACGCGCGAGACGGATGACGCCGTTCCGCTTTACGACCGTCCGCGGTCCGCGCACAAGGGCGGCGCTGCGGCGTTTGTCTCGATACACCACAATGCGCCGCCCTACGACAAGGATCCGCGCGACTTCCGCTATCACGCCGTATATGCGTGGAACGACCCGGGCGAGAAGCTTGCCAAGGCAATAAACTCCCGCATGGCCGAGACGCTCGGAGGCGCGCTCAAGAACAACGGCGTCCTCCACGCCAACTTCGCCGTTACGCGCAGTCCGGAGATACCGTCCTGTCTGATCGAAGTGGACTTCGTGACCACTCCCGAGGCGGAGCTGGATTCGTGGAATCCTTCGCGCAGGAAGAAAATTGCGGCCGCGATCGCACTTGGCATCGCGGACTTCGCAAAAAAATGATATAATATGTCGACTTTTCAACGGGGCGTAGCGCAGTCTGGTAGCGCACCTGCCTTGGGCGCAGGTTGTCGTGGGTTCAAATCCCGCCGCCCCGACCATCTGAATGGGTAGTGAAATCTGAACCCCTCAATTCTTGAGGGGTCGTTTTTTCTCCTTGTTTTA
>JAEEZC010000261.1 GCA_016288465.1 Verrucomicrobiota bacterium
AGCCGATCTCGTTTGGGAAGCTCCCGTGCTGCGACTGCTTGCGTCCGCCATGATAGCCGATGTCGTAGCTCTGCGGGCCGGGCTTAGGCAGCTGCCATATCGACTTCGGCCTCATGCAGTCGTTGCCGAGGACGACAATCGCCCGCATCTTGTGGCTGTCCATGATGCTGAGCGTCCTCTCGAAGCGCTCCATGAAGCCGTCGTGCTCCTCAAGCCACACGCCAAAGCCCTGAAGCTCGACAAGCAGCCGCAGAGTGTTGAAGCCGATGGACTCGGCCACGGCAAGCTCCCGCTCCATTTCTTCGAAGCGCTCCTCGCAGCCAAGCGCCTGCCACTGGTCCACGCGATTCGCGCAGCTCGCCGGCATGTAGTTGCAGCCGCGTATCCACGGCTGGGCCTTGTACCATTCCCACGCCTGCTCCTTGGTCCAGGGGCCGGTGCGCGGCGCCGAGAAAGCGACGATCGGCAGCGACAGAGAGAGAAACAGCAAAGTCCTTTTCATTTGAGTCCTTTCAGATATCTGATGCTCGCCCTGAGATCCTCAAGCGAGCCGGGATTGACAGTCGGCTTCACCACGAGCCACTCCACTCCGTCCGCCACAAGCGCGGGGACGATGCGCCTCCAGTCGGCCTTGTCGCGTGCGGCGCCCACGCCCGCCTCGCCAGGCGCGAGCCCTTTCGCATCCGCAATCGCCGGCATCACGTGGACCGTCGGGTTGCGATGCGGATGCGCGGCGATGCACGCGACGGGATCGCCTCCGCCGAGAACGCAGTTTCCGCAGTCCAGCTCCTGCAGGACGCGGTCGGAGAATCGCGGCGTCGGCGTGACCTGGCGCAGTCCGTCGCCGCCGTCCTTCGCCCAGAGCCAGTCCCAGACGCACTTGCCGCCGAACTTCATGCGGAACTCGTGGTCGTGGTTGTGGTAGGCGACGGCGATCCCCTCCTTCGCGCAGACTTCCGCCGCATGGTTCAGCACGTTCACGAGCATCTGCCAGTCGTTGGGATTCTCCGCGCTGCCCTTGTACCATGCGACGTTGATCCGGCTGCAGCCGCATTCCCTGCAGAACCTGACCGTCTCGGCAAGCTGCGGCTCGGTCAGGTTGTGCGGGTAGAGCTGAAGCGCGACAAGCTCGAGCCCCGCCTCTTCGCATGCCGCCTTGAGGCCCTTGGCGTCAAGCCCGTAGAACCGCCCCGTCTCGACGCCCTCGTAGCCCATCGCCTTCGCCGCCTTCAGCGTGCCGACGAAGTCGCCTTCGCAGAGACTGCGGACGGAGTAGACCTGGAACGCGAGGCGCGGCGCGGGGGCGGCGAGGCTCTGCGAAGCCATGGAAACAAGGCAATACGAAAGCACGCAGACACACAACGTGCCGAGCCTTATGACGCTTTCGTATCGCCGCAGTTTCATGTTATTCGATCTCCTTCAGCAGTTCGCGGAGGGCGCCGGCCTTCTCGCGGGCTTTGGCGGCGCGCTCCATGGCGGAGTTGTCGCCCGCGAACTTCGCATAGGCGTTGATGATCTCGGGCTGAGGCGTCTCAAGCTCCTTGATCGCCTGCTTGAGCTCTGCTACAAGCGGAGCCGTTTCGCCGTCGCGGCCAAGCTCGCGCAGGGCCTTGACGCGCCAGTAGTCCATCTCGCCGGCGTGGATCCAGCCCTTGAGCGAGTTCTCGAGCTCGGCCTTGTACCCTGCCTCGTCGCCAAGCGCCTTCTTGCACTGGGCCATGAAGTAGCGGCTCTTCGGCTCGCTTCCCGCGTCGCCAGGGCGTCCAGCCTGCAGGTTCTCCGGATAGGTCGTGGACTCCTCGAAGTATTTCAGGGCCGTCTTGTAGTCGCCCTTCTCCATCAAGCCGCGCCCAAGGCCAATGCACGATTCCACGAACGGCGCAAGCAGTCCGTCCGCGCCCTCCCAGACGTGGAAGCGCCGCGTCGTGAGTATCTCGTGCGCCTCTGCGTAGCGCCCGACGGCGTTGAGCGTGTAGGCGAGGCGAAGGACGCACGGATCGTACTTGTAGACCGTATCCCTGTACTTCTCCATGAGCGCCAGGCGCTCGGACGCGGGAAGGTTCAGCTTCTCCGCGAGCTTGCCGGCCTCGTCGAGCGTGCGGAAGTGCGGCTCTGCCTCAAGCGACCTGAGGTAGTAGTCGTAGGCCTCGCGGCTCGCGATTCCAGAGGGAATGCCCGTGTTCGTGAAGTACGTTCCGGGATGCGAAAGCGCGAAGCCGATGCAGCGGAGCGCAAGCGCGTGCTTCGGATTGATCTTGGCCGCGACGCGCCAAGACGCAAGCGCGGCGTCCTTCTGGTCCATGTTCCAGAGAACTTCGGCAAGATAGTAGTGGGTGTTCGCAAGGGCCTTCGGGTCGTTGACGGCCTGTCCGTCCGCCGCCCACTGGAGAACCGCGAGCTCCTCCAGCCTGCTCGGGAAGCAGTAGTCGCTCGACATGAGGCCGGCGTCGGTCAGCGTTTTCCCGACTTCGTCCTTGCTCGCGTTCCTCTTCGCCAGCGCGTAGGCCTTGAAGTAGCCGAAGAGCGCGTTCTTGTAGCTGTCGCACGCGGCGATCGTCTCCTTGAGCGGAAGCGCCCCTTCCGTCCTGTACGGCTTCTCGGATGCGGCCTTCGCGAGCGCGGCGTCGCAAAGCGCGATCACCTCGTCGTAGAAGCCGATGCTCCAGTAGTCGGCGACGCACTCGAGGAGCTGCTGCGCCTTGAGTCCGCGGTTCTTCTCTGCCGCGGCAAGTCCATCGCGCTCGGCAACGGCCCAGTATTCGAGCGGATCGCAGGCTATGGCGCGGCCGAAGCACTGCCTGGCGCCGTCGGCCTTGCCCAGCTTCTTCAGGAAAAGCCCCTTCAGAGTCCAGAGCTTCGCCTCGTCCTGTCCGAGCGCAAGCGCGTCGTCGATTCGGGCGAGCGCCTCGTCGAAGTCGCCTCTGAGCGCCGCGATTCTCGCGATCTCGACGTACGACTCCTTCTTGTGCGTGAGACGCCAGGTGCAGCGCCAGAAGAGGTCTTCGGCGCGCTTGAGGTTGCCGAGACCGCGCTCGACAAGCGCGAGATAGTACTCGGGCGCGGCATCGAGGGCGCGCGTGAAGTTCTGCGTGGCGCGGGCAACGGCCTTTTCGAGGTACGGCTTCGCCTCGGCGTACGATCCGTTCTTCGCGAGCCTCACGCCCATCGCCAGATTGGCCTTCGTGTAGTCGGCGTCGATCTCAAGGGCGCGCTTGTAGTACGGCACGGGGTCGATGAGGCCGTTGTGGAACTGGTCAAGGCGCAGTCCCGTCTCGTAGGCGAGCTCGGCGCTGGCGTATTCCTCCGGCGGCTTCGGATTCGCCACCTTCGGCGGCAGCGGATCGTGCGGGTCAGGCCCGACGGGCGTATAGGAGAGGAAGACCTTTCCGTTCGCGTCGGCGATCGCGGCGGTGAACTCCTGGTCCTTCGCGTCGGCGGCTACCTTTACCGTCTTGCACCACGGCTTGTTCGGGTCGATCGCGACGCCCTTCTCGGCGAACACGGCCTCCCTGCCCTTGTAGAGCGTCACCGTGCAGTCCTTCAGCACGCGCGTGGAGTGGAAGCCGACGAGCATCTCCTCGGGCTTCAGCCTGTCCACGTTCACGGCTCCGTCGATCGTGACGTTCTTGACGCCGCCGATGCCCTTGACCGGGAACCAGTACTGCTCGACCTTGCGCGTCTCGTACGGGGCGATCCACGAGTAGTCCGGCTGGTTGTCGCTCCAGCAGCCGACCATCAGCTCGAGGTACGGGCCGTCGTTGTCGGTGAGCACCTTGTCCCAGACGTGCGCCTCGGGGAAGTTGCCCCAGAGGAAGAACTTCTTGCCGACCGTTATGTGACGGTTCGAGACGTGCGCGGTGCCGCACTTCCTGCCGTGGTCGTAGCCGGCCATGAACGCGTTGTCGGGGTCCATTCCGAAGATGGACCGCGACTCGATCGTGAAGTTGCGCCACCAGCTGAGGTCCATCTGGCCCGATATGTCGTCGGCGTACTTGGAGCGCTGCGACGGCAGAAGCTCGGTCTCCTCCTTGCGCGGGCCGATCGGATACGACGTCCAGTAGTTCTTGTGGTGGTCGAAGCCGAGGTGCATCGACGGCGGGAAGAGTATCTGGTAGTCGTCTCCGCAGTGCACCGACACGTTCGCCCAGTAGATCATGGTCTCGATCCAGGGCTGGCGGTTCATGAACACGTTCTCGGCCTTGAGAACGGCCCTGTCGGGAAGAAGGGAGAGGCCGATCGTCCACTTGAGCCTGCGGCGAAGCTCAGTCTCGCCTATCCACACCGTCTTCGAGCCGTCGGCGTTCGCGACCGCCTTCCAGTCGATCGGCATCGCGGTCGTGGCGCGGTGGTGGTGCGGGAAGTTCCACTCCACTCCGCCCGATATCCACGCGCCCAGCATGCCGATGAGCGCCGGCTTTATGACGTGCTGGCGGTAGAACGTCTCGAAGCCGGTGTCCCTGTCCGTCAGGTTCAGCAGGTGACCTCCGTGCTCCGGCAGCAGGCCCATCTGCAGCCAGCGGTTCTGCAGCGTCAGGTACTTGTACGTCTCGTCGACCTTCTCGTCGTGCAGGACGTCCTGCATAGGATACGGATACACGCGCCCCTGCGCGCCCTGGTAGACGCGCCCCGTGTAGAACAGGGGCGTCTTGTCGTACCCGCCCGGTGCATACGTGGGCAGGACGATCGTGGTCTCGTCGTACTTCACATCACTTGCGATTGATGTCGCAACGGCGGCCGCAGCTACCATACAAATACGTTTTGCCATTTTCATTTCGCCTATATTCTACATCATTTGGGGCGACAGCGGACGCACAATCCGCACAAAAAAACATATCCGTTCGGGCAGTGGTTGTGGTATAATGCCCTCATCATGGACATAGTGCTGTTCTTTCAGTCAACGGCCCAGAAGAGCTGGCGCATGAAGCTTGCGGGCGTGCACAGGTTCGCCCGCGGCCAGAACTGGTTCGTTCAGGTGGTCGACAGGCTTTCGTCTCCGTCGCGCGTCCGCAGCATGATCGACGAGTGGCGACCGGTCGGATGCATGGTCGACAGGGCACAGAGCAGAGGCGCGCCGCTGGACAAGATGTTCCAGGACGTGCCGACCGTCTATCTCGACCAGAACGCGGCCCATCCGTCCGCAGAGCATCCGAACCTCCTGCACGACTCCGCGGCAGAGGCCGCAATCGCAGGCGGAGAGCTTCTCAAGCTCGGCTTCGACAACTACGCCTATCTGGAGACCGGCCAGGGCCTGGAGTGGGACGCCAAGCGCCTTGAGAGGTTCAGGGCCGACGTCGCCGCCGCGGGAAAGCGCCTGACCGTCCTCACCCGCAGGATGCTCAGCCGCTCCATATCCGAGATTCCCAGGCCATTCGGCCTTCTCGCGGCCAACGACTTCCTCGCCGTGGACGCCTACAACGCGGCGATGGCGGCCGGACTTTCCATTCCCGACGACATGGCGATCGCGGGCATCGACAACGACGAACTGTACTGCGAGTCGGTGTCGCCCGGCATCACGAGCGTCGAGCCGGACTTCGAAGGCGCCGGCTACAGGCTCGCCTCGATGCTCAAGGACGAGATAGACTTCGTGAAGTCCGGCCAGACGCGCGTTTCGCCGCCCCTGCAGACATACGGCCCTCTGCGCCTCGTGAGCCGAGGCTCCACCGCGCCGGCGAAGACGACAAGCCCGGCCGTCCGCAGAGCGCTTGAGTACATACGCCGCCACGCCTGCGAGGAGACGATAAGGCTCGACGACGTCCTTCGCGAGATGAAATGCTCCCGCCGCATGGCCACGATGAAGTTCAGGAAGGAGACGGGTCTCACCATTCTAAACGCCATCCAGGAGCAGCGCATGAAGCGGGTCGCCGACCTTCTGGCCAACACAACACTGCCGATAGCGACGGTCGTGGCGCAGTGCGGCTACAAGTCGGACGCCTTCGTCAAGCGCATGTTCCTCGAGCGCCACGGCACGACGATGAGAGACTACCGCCGACAGGCCCGCGACGCATCCGGCAGGGCGCAGGCCTGAACGACGGCTTGGTCTCGCGGCGCCGAAGCCGCTATTCGGCGGCAAGCCGCTCCGCCGCGTAGCGCAGGCGGGCAAGGCTCTTGTCGCGGCCCAGCAGCTGCATCATCTCGAAGAGGCCTATGCCTTCGCCGCGCCCCGAAAGCGCAACGCGGATCGGATGCACCCACGGGCCCATCCCGCCGCCCTGCGAAAGCTCCTTCACGACAGCTTCGAGCGCAGGCGCCGTCCAGTCCCCGACCTTCGAGAACCTCTCGACGAGATCCATGAGCAGCGCCTTCACGCCGGGCTTGCCAAGCCTCTTCTCGACGGCCTTCTGGTCGAACTCGAAGTCGTCCGAGACGAAGCAGCGCACCATGCCAGGTATGTCGTTCAGGAACTTCGTGCGCGGCTGGAGCTGAGAGCAGAGGTAGCTCCACCAGGCCTCGTCGTGGTCCGGGACGCTGGACACAAGGCCCGAGACTCGGCTCTTGACCTCCCTGACGTAGTCTTCCTGCGGGATGCGCTTGACGTACTCGCCGTTCATCCAGGCGAGCTTCTTCGGGTCGAACATCGCGGCCGTGACATGCACCTTCTCGAGCTCGAAGAGGCTTATCATCTCTTCGCGCGTCAGAACCTCGCGGTCGTCGCCGGGGTTCCACCCAAGGAGAAGGAGGTAGTTGAACAGCGCCTCTGGCAAATACCCCTGCTCGCGGTATTCGCCCACGAACGCCGCGCCGTCGCGCTTCGAGTACGGCTTGCCCTGCTGGTTGACGATCATCGAAAGATGGCCGTACTTGGGGACCGGCGCGCCGAGGGCCCTGAAGATGCAGATGTGCTTGAAGGTGTTCTCGACGTGGTCGTCGCCGCGGATGATGTGCGTGACGCGCTGGTCGATGTCGTCGACTACGTTCGCGATGTGGAAGATGGGCGAGCCGTCGGAGCGGACGATCGCGAAGTCCTGGATGTCCTCCGCCTTCTTGGCCATGTGGCCCTTGACGATGTCGTCGAACTCGATGACGCCCTCCTTAGGCATCCTGAACATGGTGACAACGCCGGTCTTGCCGTCGCGCGATGTCTTCTCGACCTTGTAGGCATGGCCCGAGGCGAGAAGCTGGTCGACGACCTCGAGATGGCGCTTCACGTTCTTCGTCTGGTAGAAGACCTCCTCGTCCCAGTCCAGGCCGAGCCACTTCATGCAGTCGAAAAGGACCGCTATCGCCTCGGGCGTCGAGCGCTCGAGGTCGGTGTCCTCGACCCTGAGAAGGAACTTTCCGCCGGTATGACGGGCGAAGAGCCAGTTGTAGATGGCGGCGCGTATGTTGCCGATGTGAACCTTGCCCGTCGGAGACGGCGCGAATCTTACTCTTATGTCTGACATGTTCGGTATATTATACCAAAAATGGCTCGCCACGGGCGCAGCATCGCCCGAAGCGCACTTCGCGGGACGGCAATTTGCGCTGTTCTTCGCCACCGCCGAAACCCTACGCAGGGAAATGGCCATGCCCACAATTCCTGTTCGCCCCGTATGTCCCAGAAGCCCCTTTAGTTCCAAACTCTCTGAGGCTTTACGACGACTTTGGCTGGCGAACCGCTCTTTTCTGCGGGTATATCGGCAATTCTCATGATATAAGTCTCATTTCAAGCGCTCCTAGGCCCCTTCTCTTTCCGCCACTAGTCTAAAATGATTTCCTCCCTAGTCTAAAATGAATTTCTCTATAGTCTAAAATGATTTTCTCTATAGTCTAAAAAGCGAGTCCCTTTAGTCTAAAAAGCCCGCTCGTACAGGGAAACGTCCGCGAGCCAAGTGGCGAACATGTCAGACATGACAAGGGTCCCCATCCCCTCTTAGAGAATTGTCCTCCTCTGCTCCTCAGTGCCGCCGTGACTCCATCGTCTCCGCGCTTTAGCGCCGCAGGCCTGTTCCCTGTTCCTTCTTACCTGTTTCCTGCTTTCCTACTTTTCCACTACCGCGCATATTATATATGCGTTGGGGAAAGTAGAAAAAGTCGGTTAAACGAGCATATGGACCCTTCTGTCCGTGCGCCGGCCAGAGCTAAGGCGATGTGGAGCGTCGCCGCGGAAACGGGCGAAAAAAACGCAACGACTAAGGTGGTTCGGGAACAGGGAAGAGAGGGCTTTTGAGCCACGATAATCGCCACATAGGCAAAAAAAACAACGCGCCCACCGCCTCGAAAGGCAATGGGCGCGGCTGTTTGCGCTACCGCTGCCGTCATTCGACGGCAGGGGCCTCGTCCTGAATGATGATCTTGAACTTGACGTTGACGCCGTGTCCAAGGTCGATCGACGGCTCGTAGACGCCGACTTCCCTAAGGGACTCGCTGAGGCTGATCTGGCTGCGCTCGAGCTTGATGCCGCGGTTCGCCTCGATGGCGGCGAGGATGTCGCCGACGCCGACCGAGCCGTAGAGCTTCTTGCCGTCCGTCGTATGGGCGGAGACGGTGATCTCGAGCTTCTCGAGCTTCTTGGCGAGCTCGAGAGCGGCCTTCTTCTCCTCGGCGGCGCGAGCAGCGCGCTCGGCCTCGAGCTTCTTGAGCCTGCGCTTCGCCGCCTCGGTGGCGACGGCCGCAAGGCCGTGCGTGAAGAGGTAGTTGCGGGCGTAGCCGGGCGCGACCTTGACGATCTGGCCGGACTTGCCGAGCTTCTTCACGTTGTCCATGAGCATGACTTCGATGTGTGCCATTTCACCAGCTCCTTTCGCTTAGGCCATCAGGCCCATGTTGCGGGCGCGCTTGACACCCTGGCGGATCTGCCTCTGCTGAGCGGAGGTGACGCCGGTGATGCGCGCGGGAAGGATCTTCCCGTAGTCAGTGATGTAGTACTTGAGCGTCTCGATGTCGTTGACGTCGATCTGGTCGCCCTTGCCGAGCGGCGGACGCTTGCGCGCGGCGAATTCCTCGCCAGCGGAGCTGTTGGATTTCTTGAATGCCATTTGAATGTTCCTTAGATTTCTTGGTTACCTGGTTTCGCCTAGAACGGAATGTCCGTGTCGTCGCCCTCGAACGCGGGAGCCGCGGCTGGTTCCGCAGCCCTCTGGACGGCGGCGCCAGGGGCGCGCTCGCCCTTCGAGAGAAACTTGATCGCAGTGGCGCGTACCTTGAGCTTCTGGTGCCTCACGCCGTCCCTCTCCCACGTGTCCATCTGGAGCCGACCCTCGACGAGAATCGGCGAACCCTTCGCGAGGAACTGCCCGCACAGCTCGGCGAGTCTGTCCCATGCGTCCACGTCGACGAACACGGGGAACTCCTGCACCTGCCCGTTGCGGTCCCTGCGGCGCTCGTTCACCGCAAGACCGAGGCGCGCGACCTTCATGCCGCCCGCCCCCGTCGCGCGGATGTCCGGATCGCGCGTGAGGTTGCCCATCAGGATCACTTTGTTGAAAGACGCCATCTCAGCACCTCGTCAGATCAGGCCTCTGCGGTCTTGGCGGCGAGAGCGGCGGCCTGGGCGGCCTCCCTCTTGGCCTGAAGCTCGGCACGAGCCGCGCGCTCGGCCGCGATCTTCGCCTCGCGACGGGCGTCGACCGCGAGAATCTGCACGCGGAAGACCTCCTCGACCAGGCGATAGCGGTCGACAAGCTCGGCCACCTTGAGCGGATCGAGCTCGAAGCGCACCTTGACGTACACGCCGTTCTCGCGCTTCTTCATGGGACGCGCGAAGCCGCGGCGACCAAGGGAGTCCTTGGCGATGATGTTGCCGCCGAGACGGGTCACCTCCGCGAGGGCCTTCTCGAGGTTCGCCTCGAGCGCGTCGTCCTTGGCAACACCGACGAAAATGTAGAGTGCATCGTAGGTTTTCATTACTTCTTGGCCTCCTTCTTGGCCGCGTCAGCGGACGAAGCCTCCTCTTCCTTGCCCTTCTTGATGACCTCGGGAGCCGCCGCCTCGCCGGCCGCTGCGGCACCTGCCGCGGCGCCAGGAACGTCGTCCGGAGCCTTCACGACCGCCACCGGCACTTCGCCGCGCGTAAGGACGGTGTACTTCTCGCCGAGATTCAGATCGCGGACGAAGAGCGTCTGGTCGAGGCCCAGCGCCGAAACGTCGACGTTGAACTTCTCGGGAATGTCTGTCGGCAGCACGTCGATGTCGATCGTGCGCAGCGTCTGCTCGAGAACGCCGCCGCCGATCTTGACGCCCTTGGCCTCGCCGACGAGGTAGAGGGGAACCGTGATGCGAACCTTCTGGGAGAGAGAGACCTCGCTGAAGTCCACGTGAATCGGGGTGCCCTTCAGAACGTCGTTCTGCATCTCGCGCAGAAGCGCCGGAACCTCGGTGCCGCCCATGTCGAGCGTAACGAGAACCTGCTTGCCGGTCCTGCCGCGCATTGCCATCATGAACGCATGCGCCGGCAGCTTTATCAGCTCGGTGCCGCCCTTGTTCATCTTCATGACCGAACCGGGAATCATCCCCGCACGGCGAAGTCTGCGGACTGCCCCTGTACCCTACTCGGTACGGGTCTCCGCCGTGATCCTTATCTGATCCATTCCTTGCCTTTTCTGGTAATTTTCCGCAATACTCTCGCGCACACGCGCTACACTCTTACGGTCAAAACGGCGAAAAGTATACCAAAACCCGCCGATATGAGTCAAGTGGCGAGCTTCGGGCGGGGACCCAGCGAAAACCTACGTTGGAAAAATCCAAAACATACGTTGGAAATTTCCGTTTCATACGTTGGAAATTCGACTGCTGCCTTTACTTCTGGTGTTACTAACAGGAATTCGGGAGGTAACATGTTGTGTTTTGAGCGTTTTCTGCCCATGCACGCGGCGTTTGCCAACCCGACTTTCCACGTTCGCTCGTAAAACACGTCGGGGGTGCCAGGAAATTCCTGGCTCGATTAGTTCAGTACCCTTGGCTTGATGCGAGCGCCTGTCGCTCGGCGGGGGTGATTACGCCAGAGCTTGCCTGCTTGTCGAGATAGCTTCTGAGCGACGCGGCAGACTTCGAGCAGAAGGCCTCGCTTCCCTCCTTCGTGCAAAGCCCCTTCTCCGCCCGCTTGCGCGAACGAGCCATCGCCTTTTCCGCCCCGGTGATCGCGCGCTTCACGCTATCTGGAATGCGCAGCAAGCCGACTTGTCCTGCGGAGCCTTGGCGAAGGACGAAATCCGCCGCGATGCGCCGCTGCTCCGATTCGGGGAAGATCGAAAGCGGGTAGGTGTTTGTAGTTGAAAAGTTGAATGGTTGACAAGTCGAAAGGTTACAGCCGTCAGTCGTTAGTTGACAGTCGTTAGTGACAACGCCCTCAGACAAGGAGACCTCCTTCTGGGTGAGCTTGACAGGCCATCCCGCGACAACGTTCCCGGCGTGGTTCGTGTATGAACTCGTTGAAAAGTTGAAAGGTTGACAAGTTGAAAAGCTGGAAATCTGAGGTTTTGGGGTTGAGGCGTCGCCCTCCCTCCCCCAGAGAGCAAAGAACACCAAGCACCCAACCATTACCCTGTTCCTCATCCCCTTACTCCTCGCCTTTCCACTCTTCAACCTCTAACCGGCGTACGCGCCAGTTAGTTTCCGCTACGCGAGTAGGCCCTGATGCCGAGCTTGATGTCGCCGACGCCGTTGATGAAGGTCTCAAGGGCGCTCGTGCGGTCGGCATTGAGCGAGGAGGCGGGGATGACTATAAGCCACCTGCCGTTCCACACCGAGCGGCCGACGAGACGGGTCGACGTGAAGTCGTGTCCGGCGCGCAGGGTCGAATGGCGGCGGATGGTTGCGGCGGAGTCGCTGGTGCCGTCGAGTCCGCTCATCGTCGCGATCCACGATTCGGAGTCAAGCTGCGCCGAGCCGACGGTGTACGGCAGCGGCATCACCTGGTCCACTACATTCCAGCCAAGCACCTTGCGCGTCGTCCCGGCCGGAGCGCGCATGTAGTCGGTGCCGACGGGGACGAGGTAGATGTTCGGCTCGGTGGCAAGCCCCGTCGTCGTCTGGGTCGTCAGATTGTCATAGCCGACGAAATCGACGCCGACGGCTGCGATCTTGGTGGCGTAGTCGGCGCTCGAGAACTGCGATTCGCCGCCCTGCAGGGTCATTCCGAAGAAGTTCTCCGCGTTGTTGATCGAGGTCGGGAACTCGATGACGAGGCCCGGCTCCTTCGTCGTGGACGGATTCTCGCTCTGAAGCGGCTGGCAGTGGCGGGCAACCTCGGGAATCGCGAGGATGTCGGGCACCCAGTACTTGCGCAGCTCGCGCCGCCACGCCCCGTCGCCGGAGGCGTCCGGCTTGATGCGGAAGAGTTCGTACCGTAGCGAGAACCACTTCTCCGGCTTGTCCGGATTGTTGACGCCGAGGCGGCCCTTGAGGACGTCCCAGTTGGTCTTCATCTGCGTGACGACGTCCCAGAGGCCGCCGTCGGTGGTGCCGGACGACGTGACGAGGCCCTCGCTTCCGAGCGAGCGCGTGGCGACGATGTCCGCGAGGAACTGCTTGCCGCTCTGCGGGTCGGAGGAGAGAAGGCCCGTCTCGTAGTCGTAAACCTTCGCAAGCTCGAAGACGTAGCGCTGGGCGGTGTCGAACGCCGTCGAGTACTTCACAAGGGCGTTGTTGCGCTGGACGCGGTTGAACATGTCGAGGTAGCGCTGCTGCGTGGCGCGGTTGGAGACCTGCTTCCGCCACAGTTCGCGCTCCTCCAGAAGCATCTGGCCCTTGTATACCTCGGCGCGGTAGGCGGCCTCGGCGGTGGTGAGCTGCCCGAGCGCCTGCTGAATCGCCGACGCCGCGTCGTTGACATCGCTCGCGGCAGACTGCATCTTGCCTTCGAGTCCGCGGAAGGTGTCGGCTATCGTCCAAGCCTTGTCCATAAGGCCGGCAACGGCATCGATGACTTCGCCTTTCCACTTGGCGGCGTAAGCGAGATCTTTCGCCGCGCGGAGCTGCGCATAGACAAGCGCCGCATTGGACAGGAATATGGGCGACTCGACTGAATCGGCGATCGCACTCGGATCGCTGATTGCCGTCGTTCCGACACCGAAGACGGAGGGAATCGTTCGCATATGCGATTCCTTGGCCATGGTCGCGAACGAGAGATCCAAGTCCAGCATATCGACACTGTGATCAATGGTCTGATGCCAGCCCCACATCTTCCAGACTACGCCGGTCAAGAAGAGACCCGTTGCCGTCGAGGTGCGAACCATCGTTTCGACAACGCCCGCCCAAGCGATTTTCAGCACCGCCATCTTCACCGCGTAGGTGCCCATGGCGAGCTGAAGCTTCTGGTAGGCGCTGATGTATTCGCGGTAGGCGCCCTGGATGGAACCTTCCGTGGCACGCACGCCGGTCACGGTTGCGGGCTTCATGCGGATGCCTCCGTCGTTCACGATGTAGTTGACGGTGACGGTCACGTTAGTTTCCTGCTTGTAGCCCATCTGCATCTTCATGTCCCAGTAGCCTGAAAGATTCGCCTCGTACATCTGGAAGGAGTTGGTGAAGACGGTCGAGAGCCCGGCCGCTAGGCCGAACACGGAAAGATCCATGTAGTTGTAGTTGTAGATGTCCGGGCCCTCGTAGCCCTGCGGGTAGGTGCCGCCCGGCCCGATGTCGCCCGCAAACGGCGTGCCGTAGATGGCGATGAGCTGGTTCTGGTAGGAAAGCTCCTGCGTGGCGATGTCGTCGGTCGTCGCAGTCTCGCTCTCCTGTATCTGCGCGAGGCGGCTACCGTAGATGTTCGCCCAGTCGAGGACGGTCTTGCAGTTGGCGAGCGCCTTCTCGGTACGCTCGAGGATCTGCTCGAAGTGCGAATTCTTCACGGCGAGCGCGTCGGGGTCGATGTCGAACGGAATTGCGTTCTCGGAA